>CACYBZ010000275.1 GCA_902772795.1 uncultured Ruminococcus sp.
CAATAGTCGTCATGAACATGGACGGTGTTGAGGCAAGTCCACATTCCAGAACCTGTATACCGTGACTGACAAAGACTTTTTCCACAATATTCATAATACGTTCGCCTGAAATACGGCTGTCACGACCTACAGACACAGTAAGTTTGTCGGCAGATTTCTGCGTTTTGTCACACAGCCATTTGACAAATCCCTCTGTCATAGCTGTAATACTTTCATCAGTGAGATTGACCGTCTGACCTTCCACGCCGTCAACAGCTACTCCACGAATATCTGTTCCGCTTTTGAACTGCTTCCAGTATTTGTTCATAATGCGATACTCCTTTATCTTTTGTTTATTGTTTGACCAGAAGTGTTTTCCTGAAACTCCCACGGAAAAATTTTGTCAACAGTGTTATTCACAGGAAAAATCGTTTAAGGATTGTATAACAAAATCAATTTCTTTATCAGTCATACCGTAATACATAGGAATACTGAGTATGGTATGACTGATTTCTTCTGCGACTGGTAAACTACCTTTGGGAATATTCAGGTCAGCATAGGCCTGTTGAAGATGTATCGGAACAGGATAATGTTTCAGTGTACCGATACCCTTTTCTTTCAGATAACTTTCTAGCCTATCACGTTGTCGGCATCTTATAGCGAATACATGATAGATATGTTCAAATTCATCATCGCTTTGCAAAGGCAACACAATAGCAGGATTGGTGATATGTTGCAAATAACAATCTGCAATACGTTGTCTTTCCGCATTCCATTTGTCCAGATATGGCAGTTTGACATTAAGAAAAGCACTCTGTAACTCATCAAGACGGCTGTTGACACCTTTGAAAATATGATGATACTTATAGTCTGAACCGTAATCCGAAAGAATTCTGACCGTTTCGGCAATTTTTTCGTCATTGGTGACAACACAACCGCCGTCACCCAATGCTCCCAGATTTTTTCCCGGATAAAAACTGAATCCCGCTGCCTGACCAAATGTACCGACTTTCTTCCCTTTATATCTTGTTCCGTGGGCTTGTGCAGCGTCTTCGATGACTTTCAGATTGTACTTTTTAGCGACAGCACAAATGCTGTCCATGTCCGCAGCTCTGCCCTGAAGATGTACGGCAATGATGGCTTTTGTTCTGTCCGTGATTTTTTCTTCAATTTTATCAACGTCGATATTGAAGGTACGGATATCAGGGTCAACAAGAACAGGTGTTGCTCCTGCCAGGGAAACAGCAAGTGCAGTGGCAATATAGGTGTTGGCAGGAACGATGACTTCATCGCCACATCGGATATTCATTGCTCTTAAAATCAGCGTAAGGGCATCAAGTCCGTTTCCAACTCCCACACAATATTTTGCTGTGCAATATTCAGCAAAATTTTTTTCAAATTCCGCACATTCCGAACCATGAATATAGTAGTTTTTATTGAGTACATTGTTATAGGCCTCATCAAGTTCATTTCTGATTTCAGTGTGCATTTTCTCAAACGAAACGAATGGTATTTTCAGCATTTCTGACACCTTTCCTGATTATGTATTCTCAGCGACAAATGCAATAAATTCTTCATAGTTTCTGATATAGTCCGCTTCATCGTATTTTTCCGAAGCAAGCACCATAAGAACTGCATCATCTGAAAAATCAAACATTTCTCTCCATATATTGTTGGCAATATATAAACCTTCATCAGGTTTATCCAGTAAAACAGTTACTTTTTCATGACCGTTATCCATCAATATCTGACAATGACCGTGTACACAGATTAAAATCTGTTGTAAATGTTTATGGGCATGATACCCACGTCTGACACCATTTACCGTATCATACATATAATACACTCTTTGTATGGTAAACGGGATATCGCTGTTTTCCTCAATAGCTATTAGTTTTCCTCTTGCATCACCGTGAATATTGAATCGGTACTTTTTAATTTCCATATTACATCTCCAGCAGTTTCTTGATTTTTTCCATATCGTCATTTGTATACGTCACTTTCCTGTCGGGACACTTGTTGAGCCTGCTTTTTCGTAAAGCGGTAACAGGGTGTCGTTTCAGGAAATCCATTCGGATATACTGATGTTTCTTTACCGATAATACCGCAGATTTCGGATAGGTTTCATAAAGATAAGCATAGGTATTATCATAATCTTCTTTGATTTTTTTCGTCCATTCTTTATTGCCGGCGGTGGATATCCCTGTACCGTATTCGTACCAGGCGATATTTTTGTTAAAATATATAATATCCGTATTCTGCATTAATGCCAGTGCCGAAGTAGTGCCGTCTTCGGCATATATGGCATATTGACTGACATATTCTATAAGTTGTGTAAACAATGCTCTTTTCCGAAAGTAGGCAATACCGCAGATATTATCCTCAATCAAAAAAAAGGCTACTTTGGAATTCTTTAATCCTTTAGTATATCTTTCAGGAGAACGGGGAGCATAGTGGTCGCTGTATAAGTGCAATTCCCCGTTTTCATAATTATATTTGATATAATTGCCAAAACAAATTTCTGCTTTTTTTGTTTTGGCAAAATGATAAAATTCATACATTGTGTACTCATCGTAAATGAAATCGCCGGGAGAGGTACTATAGACATATTCTCCTTTTGCCACCTGTAATGCACCATATAAATTTTTGATAGTTCCAAGATTTCGGGGATTTCTGATAACTTTGTAATCAACAAAATCATTTTCTTGAAAGAATCGTTCCACATCTTCCGATAAACCTGTCTGCGACCCGTCATCAGAAACAATGATTTCAAAACTGACTTTTTTCTGACAGATAACAGATTTTAATGTCCGTTTCAGTTTGTCTAAATCGGAGTTATACGTGACAACGATAACCGAAACATTTATACTTTCCAAAATATTTTCTCCTTTATATAAGCGAATATTGCGAAATATGTAAATCATACTATTTTATGATAACATATCCGCAATACTTTGACAATCTTTTTTTCACTCAGTCAAGAAAATCTTTGAGTTTTTTACTTCTGCTCGGGTGACGCAGTTTTCGCAGAGCCTTTGCTTCAATCTGACGGATACGTTCTCTGGTGACATTGAATTCTCTGCCGACTTCTTCCAAAGTTCTGGCACGACCGTCAGTCAGTCCGAAACGCAGAATCAACACTTTCTTTTCTCTGGGGGTCAGCGTGTCGAGAACATCGCCAAGTTGTTCTTTCAGTAATGTGTGTGAGGCAACATCGGCAGGGGCAGGTGTGTCGTCATCAGAAATAAAATCTCCCAGATGACTGTCTTCCTCTTCACCGATAGGGGTTTCCAGAGAAACAGGTTCCTGAGCAACACGCATGATTTCCCTTACTTTATCCACAGGCATATCAATTTCTTCAGCAATTTCTTCTGCGGTGGGTTCGTGACCGTTAGTGTGAAGCAACTGACTGGATACCTTTTTTACTTTATTGATGGTTTCCACCATATGAACGGGAATTCTGATAGTTCTTGCCTGGTCAGCGATAGCACGGGTAATCGCCTGACGTATCCACCATGTAGCGTAAGTAGAAAATTTGAATCCTTTGGTATGGTCAAATTTTTCGACAGCCTTA
>CACYBZ010000276.1 GCA_902772795.1 uncultured Ruminococcus sp.
AACTTGTCCGCTTTACAGACTTTCTTGTCTTCCAGTGCCTGTGCCACCTGTCTGACACTCATACCTTCCTTGAACTGTACGGAAATAGTTTCCGTAGGACGCTGTCCGGACTGTAAGGTATTCAGAATCGCCTCATAGTCCATATTCGGACGCATGGTATACATACCTTCTTCAAACCCTTTGGTAGAGTTGGTCACTCTGGCATAAAGACGGAAGAAAAATTCATCTTTAATCAGATTGTTGGTTTTCAGCATATCCACAATCTGTTCAAAACTGGCATTTGCCGGAACATCAAGAACGATACTTTCTCCCTCTTCAGGACGGTTGATACCCAGCAAATCCCTCATACCGTTCCACACGAACATTCCCAGAATAACAGAAACCGCAATCACCATACAAAGCCATATAAAACGGAACAGACAACCATTTTTACCTGCTTTTTCCTTAATTCTTGCCTTTTCCTTTTTCCTCTGTTCCTTAAGTGCTTTCCGTTCTGCCTTATCCATCTTATACTTTTGTTCAGCGTTGGAAAAGCTGGAAATTTCTTCAGGTTCTTCTTCCTCGTTATTGATAATGGCTCTTTCCTCACCATCGAACTTTTCCCCTGACGGTGTGTTCATTTCAATCTGTTCAGGTTCGGTGTATTTGTGCAATGAATATTTCTGGGAAAAATCGTCCGCCATCATTCGGGACGGTGCTTCGGGGTCTATCTTACTGCTACTGCTCCCGTTTTCATCTTTGGGATTATTTTCAAAAACTTCTTTGATTTCTTCGTTGACAGGATGGTCAATATCCAGTTTGAAAGACGAAACCCTTTTTTTCCTCGCACTTTCAATTTCGGACGAAAAATCCATCTTCATGTTATCGTCGTTCATACAGCTGATTGTTCCTTTCTTCAAGTCAGTCACTTAACAAATTTCCCGTAAACATAATACAGAATACCATGAGATATATAATAACCCAAAGTTACTCATTTTGCAATAAATTTTGTAAAATTATCGGTAATTATGTAATTTACCCGCTGATCAAAACGGTCATGTATCATACATCTTCTGAAACACTTATGGTAACAGATACCGATTTTTACACCTTTGAAATCCGCAAGATATCTGTCATAGTAACCTTTGCCGTAACCCATACGATAGCCTTTCCCATCGAATGCAAGTGCGGGAACAATAATGACTCCTTGTTTTACGGTTACCTTTTCACTGCATTCAAGGGACGGTTCATCAACCCCGAAATACCCCTTGTGTAAATCCTGCAAGGAACGGATATAATAAAAATCCATTGTTCCCTTTTCAGGAATACAACATGGTACAGCCACTTTTTTTCCGTGTTTCAAAGCATAGTCAATCAGCATACGGGTATCCACTTCATTTTTCATCGAAACATAGACAAATACCGTTTCGGCATTCTGATACCACGGGGAACGGATAATTTTTTCCGTAATGACACGGCTATCATACTGACAGGAATGATTATCAAGAGAATTTCTTAAACATCTGTAATGTTTTCTGAGTTGCGTTTTTGCCTCTTTGACAGAAATCTTATACATAGCTATAGGGACACTGCAAAGATGAGAAAACATTCTCTGCCGTAGCTTTGTCAGCAAACAGTACGAGCAGTTGCAAAGCGAAAGGAATCGTTGCACCCATACCCTTACCGGTAACAATATTACCATCTGTTACGGCAAAATCCTGTGTACACTCTGCATTATGCAGAAACTGTTCAAACCCCAGAAAGCAGGTTGCTTTCTTACCGCTAAGAATTCCCATTTTGCCCAATACGGACGGTGCGGCACAGATTGCCCCTATAATTAAATTATTGTCATAACAGTAGCGGATATATTCATTGACTGTACCGGATTTTTCCAGATTCAACGTACCTGGCATACCTCCCGGTAAAACAATACCCTGCAGGTCATTTTTCTGCACTTCACTTTCGCTGCTGTCGGCGATCACGCTGATACCGTGCGAAGAAATCACGGTATTTCCCTCACAGCCGACAGCAACAGTCTGTACAGCAAGCTTACCACGTCGTAAAATATCAACAGTTGTCAGAGCTTCGGTATCTTCAAATCCGTTTGCTAAAAAAACATAAATCATTGTTCATCTCTCCTTAACTGAATAAATAACAAAAGTTTTCTACCTGTGCAGCTGAAAGTCAGATAGTTACTGTCAAAATTTGCTTACGCAAATCTTGTTTGAATTTTTATGCGTTTAAGGGCTTCGCCCTTAAAAATCCCACAAGGGGCTTTGCCCCTTGACCCCACCACTTTTGAAAAAGTGGACAAAACTTTTAATT
>CACYBZ010000277.1 GCA_902772795.1 uncultured Ruminococcus sp.
CTCAAAAGTTTTGTCCACTTTTTCAAAAGTGGTGGGGTCGAGGGGCAACGCCCCTCGTGGGATTTTTAAGGGCGAAGCCCTTAAACTACATCAACGAAGTGAACCACAAAAAAACGGAGGCAAACAATGATAGTAGAATGGACAGACAACCAGAACAAAAGAATCTGCAAAAACAATCCTCTGAAAATAACCATACACAGCAGTCAAAACCAACGGTGCGACCAGATGACGGTTGTCTATCGCTATAACGGAAATTTCATTTCTTTTCGGGAAGTGAAATTTATTTTTGATGAAAAAACTGTCTTTCTGGGAATTGTCGACAGGCAGACCGTCACACAAAAAAACGGGAAAAACTATCTGGAAATACAATGCCGTACACTGGCAGGATATCTCACCGACAACGAAATTCAGCCACAGAATGTCAATAACATCACTGACAATGTGATTTATGCTACCTATCTTGAACCATTCGGCATAAAAACACCGCTTATCCGCAACAAACCATACAACAGTATTATGAACATCGGCAAGAAAACAAGTATCTATGACCTTATTGAAAATTATTGTCAGCGTGTTTTTCACCACAGCTTCAGGGTTGACGGCGAAGGCGTTGCTTTCTTTGACGGAAACAGCAATTCTTCTACCTACTATTTTTCCGACAGTCTGACAGACCTGACAAAAAACAGCTACCCTTATACGTCAATCTGTCTGGAATACAACCGCAGGGAAATCATTTCGCAGGTAAACGTCAAAAATTCAGTCAACGGGAATGATTATGGAATCGTCATTGAAAATCCTTACGCCAGACAGCACAACATTCAGCATATATGCTATCTTGATGCCACACCATCAGGCGGAAAATGTATCTTTGACGCTACACGCATGATAGAAAATGCCAATAAAAAAGCAATCGTCATCACGTTGGAATGTCCTTGTTTCGTGTTCAATGCACTTTATGGGAATGCTGTTGTCAGCTATCAGGGACAACGGTTCGACAACACAGAAATCATTGAGGCTGACTATTGTTTTGAAAACGGAAAAGTTTCCAGTATTCTGAAAATCTGTCAAAGGAGTGACAATAAAACATAATGGAAAATAACAGTAATGCCGGCTTTGGCAAAGTATCGTTCAGCAAAGACGGCAGAATCAACACCAACGGAGCTGTACCCTTTGTCAATGCACAGATGTTAGTGCCTTACGGTATGGCGGTAGCTGTTCCCGTCGGGGAAAATACGTTCATGTTACCCGTGGGCAATACGGCTTTATGTATGGGAATTGTACAGAAGCCTTTCGCCACACCATTGCAGGCAGGCGAAATTATGCTGTATTCGTCAGGCGGTGCAAGCATCGTACTGAAAAATGACGGCAAAGTACTCATCAACGGGAGAGAAGTATAATTATGGATACTGCACTCTGTAACGGCGATTTTGCCCAAAACGAAACAGGAAAAATCTATACGATAAGCGGTATGGAAGAAACTGTACAACGCTGTAAAATTCTGCTGGGAATCAAAAAAGGAAGTTTCTGCTATAACAGGAATCTGGGCAGTAATCTTGACAGCCTTTCCACAGAAGATGAATATCTCAGCGGTAATGCGTTGTTACTGGTCAGGGAGGCTCTTTTACCGCTGAAACAGGTCGAAGTAACCAACGTGATACCGTTTACCCGAAACGGAACATTAATACTTGCCGTCACCGTACTAGCATACGGCGAAACGGCTGAATTTGAGGTGACTGTACATTGAGAACCTATGACGAAATTGTCAACGCAATGAAACAGGATTTTTATGAACGTGTCGGCTATGACTGCGATGAAGCCTCTGACACAGGAATTAAAATCCGTGTGCTGGCCGGGGAAATCTATAATCTGGAAGTCTACCTGGAATGGATTAAACGACAGGCTTTCGTGCAGACCGCACAGGGAACTTATCTGGACTATCACGCACAGATGCGTGGGTTACAGCGGAAGACATCGCAGAAAGCCCGAGGCAGTGTCCGTTTTTCGGTGTCGGAAAGTTCAGGGACAGATGTCGAAATTCCCGAAGGTACAATTATTTCCACTGACGGTGCTTGTCCCATAAGTTTCAGAACAACCGAGTACGCTTCTCTTTCTTCTTCAGATACTTATGTTGATGTCAGTGCCGAGGCGGTCAACGGCGGTACAGACGGTAATGTCACTGCGGGAAAAATCAGTGTGATTGTCACAATGTCACTGGAAAATGTCCGTGTGACCAATCCCCTGCCGTTTCGGTTCGGAACGGACGACGAGGACGACGAAACTTTACGAAAACGAATTATGAAAAGTCTGGCATTTATCATCAACGGCACAAACAGAGAATATTATTCGTCACTGGCAAAAACGGTTGAAGGTGTGGAATGTGTCAATGTCGTGCCCTACAAATTCGGTGCGGGAACAGTGGCAGTCTACATTTCGGGGAAAAATGCCCGAAATGACAATCTTACACTGGAACGGGTAAGAACACTCTTACAAAATCAGCGTGAAATCAATGTGAGGGTATTTGTTATTCTGGCAAATATCAGAAATGCCACCGTGGAAATGCGGGTACAGTTGGAAGACGGCTATGATATCACGCAGGTGCAGACTGTCGCAGAAAACAAACTCAAAGCACTGACAGAAAATTATGAAGTCGGGCAGTCGCTGAGTGTGGAACAAATCAATGACGTTCTGTTTCATACGGAGGGTGTCAGGAAATTTGAACTGCTGGAAATGCCCACAACAGGTATTTCGGTTGCCGAAAATGAAAAAATGGTCTTTCAAAATCTTTATCTGAGGAGTTGGTCATGATGAAGTCCGCATGGCAGAATATGACAGAAAAACTTCATTCCCTGGGCATTTACAGCAACCGGACGGATACGGTTATTGACAAGGAACTGCGTACCTATGGCACAGCACTGGCAGACGTGACAACAACCGCAGACAGCCTTTTACGGGAAATCATCACCGACACGGCTACCGACTACGGACTTTCCCTGCGGGAAAAATTATGGGGTGTAGTCCGCAGTGACGTTTCCCTTGAAGAACGTCGGGAAAATATCCGTAAAAGAATGACTATCAATGCCAATGATTTTACTTTGGAAGGTATGACGGCTTTTCTGTCGTCACTGGGCATTGAAGCCGAAATTACCGAAGTCAACGACCAATACAGAATTTATATTCATGTCACCAACGGCGAAAATTTCAGTATTCCTATCAGGAAATATCTGACACAGCAAATCAACGAATATTTCCCTGCCCATTGCATGGTATTCACCGACTACCGTACCAACGGCGACTGGGACAGTCTTGATGCCAGACGAATTCTTTTCGGCGTTTACGACAGCTACCACTATACATGGGACGACCTCGAAAATTTTGAATAAAAGGAGCAGACAATCATGAGTGCTACCAATACCACCGAATATCTGGGATTAAGTCAGTGGCTGGGTTCGGACAGACCGCAGAGAATTGACTTTGTGGACGATAACCGAATTATTGACAATGCTATCAAACTGCATTTTCTGGATACTACCAAACATCTTTCCACAGAACAGTACAACAAACTTCAGCAACCCTATATTTTCAGATCCTATGAGGGTGACGGCAATGAAAGTCAGGTAATCCATCTGGATATCAATGCAAAATTCATCATTGTATTTGCCAAAGACCTGCCTCTTATGCAGAAAGACACAGGCGGTAATCTGCTGGTCAACAGTTGTTTCACCGCCAAGTCCAACGGCACAACAGGAGGAGCGATTATCGGCGACAATACCGTAACCGTCTACTTTGACGCTACCCCTACCAATGGTGTCAGATACAATCTTAATCAATTACACGGTCAGTATTGTATCGTTGCTTTCAAATAATAACCCTGAAATCCGAAAAAGGCTTTGCAAGAATTTTTGCAAAGCCTTTTCTTATCAGAAATTATTCGTTATCCTGTAAAGCGTCAAAGCCTGTTTCACCTGTACGCACACGAACGATATCTTCCACATCACTGATGAAGATTTTACCGTCACCGATATGTCCCGTATAGATAGCTTTGACCGCAGTATCGACAACCTGCTTGACAGGTACTTTACATACGACAATATCTACCTGAATTTTCGGTAACAGATTCATTTCCAATTCTACGCCACGATAATACTCTGTCTTACCTTTCTGTACACCACAGCCGAGAACCTGTGTGACTGTCATACCTGTAACACCGATTTCTGTCAGTGCCGTATTCAGATCCGTGAACTTACTCTGTTTGGTGATAATACTGATTTTGGTAAATTTCACACCGTCCGAAGTGGAAGCGGAATGACTTTTTTCCTTGAGGGTAATTTCGACAGCCTTTTCGGGAGGAACATCACCGTCTTTGAAAGATTCGTCCGTTTTTCCTGTCAGAATCTGAGGAACGGGCATGAAATCCGCATAAGAACTGGAAAGTCCATGTTCTGTCAGGTCAAGACCTCTTACTTCTTCTTCTTTGGAAGCACGCAGTCCGATTGTCTTTTTGATGGCAAAGAAAATCAGTGTCATCAGTACAGCGGTATAAAGACCTATACAGAAAATACCCAGAAACTGTTTTCCCAGCTGTGTAAAGCCACCGCCGTATAAAAGACCAAGTGTATCTTTATCTTTGGAGAAAATACCGACAGCCAGTGTTCCCCAGATACCGTTGCACATATGTACGGCAACTGCACCGACAGGGTCATCAACTTTCAGTCGGCTGTCAATCAGTTCGACCGCAACAACGACCAGTATGCCTGCAACCATACCGATAATGATTGACCCTAAGATATCCACGGTATGACAACCTGCGGTAATTGCCACAAGTCCTGCAAGAGAACCGTTGAGCGACATGGAAACATCAGGTTTACCGTTCTTGACCCAGGTATATATCATGGTGGTACAGGTAGCGAAAGCGGGAGCAACCGTTGTTGTGGCGAAAATCTTCGCCAGTTGTGTGACATCGCCTGCGGCAGCACCGTTGAAACCGTACCAGCCGAACCAGAGAATAAATACGCCCAGTGCACCAAGTGTCAGACTGTGTCCGGGAATAGCACGGGGTTTGCCCTCTTTGGTATATTTGCCGATACGAGGGCCTACCACAGCGGCACCGATGAGTGCCGAAATACCGCCTACGGTATGTATACAGGCAGAACCTGCAAAATCCACGAATCCCATTTTTGCCAGCCAGCCCTGACTGTTCCATACCCAGCCTGCTTCTACGGGGTAGACAACAAGGCTTATCAAAGCACTGTATATACAATATGAAATAAATTTTGTTCTTTCTGCCATCGCTCCCGAAACAATGGTTGATGCCGTCGCACAGAAAACAAGGTTGAAAACAAAACTTGACCACGGGAAATTATTGAAGTCATTGAATATCTGCAAGTTCGGCACACCTATCACACCGAAAAGATAATCTTCTGACATCATCAGTCCGAATCCCAGAAAGATAAACATTACTGTACCGATACAGAAATCCATCAGGTTTTTCATAATGATGTTGCCTGCATTTTTTGCTCTGGTGAATCCTGTTTCGACCATGGCAAAACCGCACTGCATAAAGAAAACCAGGGTTGCTCCTATCAGGTACCATATGGCTATCGTAAACGAGTTGGACTGTTCTACTGCCTTTGCGACAACTGTCTGCATATCCATAAATCATCATTCCTTACTCAACTTAAAAAATTCAGGTTCAAGGGTTGCACTCTTGAAAATCCTGCCTGAAGGCTTCGCCCCCTGTCCCCCACCGACTTTTTGAAAAAAGTCGGACAAAAAACTTTTATGGCTCACTTCGTTCGGATTTTTAACCCTACTGTGTCAGTGCAGAATCTGCAAAAGCAGATTTCACCTCAAAAGTTTCGGTCAGGTCTTTTTAAAGGCTTGCGGGGTTCAGGGAAAGCGTTCCCGATAATATTACACGCCGAACAGCAATTCACCGTAGGACGGGTAAGGCCAGTATCTGGCTGATGTCTTTTTCTCCATAGCGTCACCTAAGGCACGCAGTTCTCCCATAAGAACGAATACCGTTTCACGATAATATTTTGCCAGTGTCAGGCTGTCATAACGGTATTGTTTTGCCTCATTGACGGCATCTTCCAGTTCTGCGGTCTTTTTGACGAAACTTTCCAGTTTTGCCGACAGATATTCAACCAGCGAAAGTTCTGTATAAACCGATACGCTTTCCGACAGAGACTTTTTCGCCAGAGCGGTGCTTGTCAGTGTGTTGACAAAGGCACTTACCGCAGGTGTGATATTCTTTTCTGCCATATCTATCATTGTCAGTGCTTCAATACGGATTTGTTTTGCATAATGTTCAAGTTCGATTTCGTATCTTGCACGCAGTTCTGCTTCGGTAACGATACCGTTGTTGACAAACAAGTCAATATTTTTCTGGTCGATGTAATGTGACATCGCTTCGGGCAATGAACGGTAATTGCAAAGACCTCTTCTTTCTGCCTCAGCCACCCATTCTTCTGAATAGTTGTCGCCGTTGAAAATGATGTTCTTATGTTCTGTCAGTGTTTTTCTGACAAGAGCCTTTACCGCTGAAGAAAGGTCTTCGGCATCTTTGAGTTCGTCATAAAACTCAGCCAGTTCCTGTGCCACCATTGTATTGAGCATATAGTTGGGACAAGCGATATTCAGCGATGAACCCAACGCACGGAATTCAAATTTATTACCTGTAAAGGCAAACGGTGATGTACGGTTTCTGTCGGAAGTATCCTTTTTGAAATCGGGCAGGACATCTACACCTGTCATCATTTCCGACTTGACTTTGCCCTTATAGGGTGTGCCGTTGACAATCGAATTTACCAGTTCGCCCAAATCATCGCCGAGGTACATGGAAATGATAGCGGGCGGAGCTTCATTGGCACCAAGACGGTGGTCATTGCCTGCACTGGCAACGGTCAGACGCAACAAATCCTGATATTCATGCACTGCCTTGACTACTGCGGAAAGGAAAATCTGGAACTGTAAGTTATTTTCAGGCTGTTTACCGGGGTCAAGAAGATTTTCGCCTGTGTTGGTGGAAATTGACCAGTTGTTGTGTTTTCCTGAACCGTTGACACCGGCAAACGGTTTTTCATGCAACAGGCAAACCATTCCATGACGTTCGGCAACCTTTTTCATGACTTCCATAGTCAGTTCATTGTGGTCGGTAGCGATATTTGATGTTTCAAAAATGGGGGCAAGTTCATGCTGAGAAGGAGCAACCTCATTATGTTTGGTTTTAGCGAATACGCCGAGTTTCCATAATTCCTCATCGAGGTCGTTCATAAAGGCGGAAACTCTTGTTTTGATAGACCCGAAATAGTGGTCTTCCAGTTCCTGACCCTTTGGAGCAGGTGAACCGAACAATGTACGGCCTGTATAAATCAAATCGGGACGTTTGTCATACATTTTCTTGTCAATCAGGAAATATTCCTGTTCGGGGCCTACGGTGGTAGTTACTCTGGTAACGTCGGTTTTGCCGAGCAGATGAAGAAGCTGTACAGCAACAGAACTCAGTCTTTCCATGGAACGGAGCAACGGTGTTTTCTTATCCAGTACCTCACCCGTATAGGAACAGAATGCTGTGGGAATATACAGTGTCTTGTCACGGATAAACGCAGGGGAAGTAGGATCCCATGTGGTATAGCCTCTTGCCTCAAACGTAGCACGGATACCGCCCGACGGAAAACTTGACGCATCAGGCTCACCCTTGATAAGTTCCTTGCCTGAAAATTCCATGATGATACGCCCGTCATCGGTGGGATAGATAAAACTGTCGTGTTTTTCAGCGGTGACACCCGTCATCGGCTGAAACCAATGGGTATAATGTGTACAACCCATTTCCACTGCCCAGTCTTTCATCGCATTGGCAACGGCGTTGGCAACGCTGATATCCAGTGGCTCACCGTTTTTCACGGTTTTCTTGAGTGTCTGATACGTCGTTCTGGGAAGACACTCCTGCATCTTTCTGTCGTCAAAAACCATACTGCCGAAAATTTCTGTTACATTTGCCATAAAGCTTCTCTCCTGTCTTTTTTGGATAGACAAAACGGGGCTGTCGCAACGGAAAACGACCATACCGCAGGATATCGTCATCTGCCCGTTGCGACAGCCCCATTGCTGTCAACGCTTGCATAATACACCTGTGAAAAGGATTTGTCAATACCTAATTGCAACTTTTTTTAAAAAAATTGCAAATCTTTTAAAAAAAGCCGATTTTATCTCAAAAACAGCCTATAAGATGAATTTGTAAAAAAAAATGTTGCAATTTCTATTGACAAGACCCCCGAGCCGTCTTATAATAGCGTGCGTAATCACGATTCAGGAAAGGAAGATTATCATGTTAACGAGCGAACACA
>CACYBZ010000278.1 GCA_902772795.1 uncultured Ruminococcus sp.
CGGCATCTGCTCCACCACCTTTCCCTACTTGAATTATACCATATGCAGTGGATTTTGGCTAATATTTTTTTGAGACTGAACAGTTACTATTATTTTAATTTTTCATCGAACTCACGTTAATACAATACCCATTTCGTTTCGTCAACTATATTGCGGCACTACCTGAAAAATATCGTCGCTTATAGAAAAACTGTGAAAGAAAGCTTTCTGTCTCTTTGCAAGTGACCGTTTTGGCTTTCATATCCTTGCTTATCAGAAGATTTTAAACAAGCTCTTACAAAAGAATCAGAAAAGCCCTACATAACCCTACATACTTGATTTTCTATAAGTGAAGTTCCCGCTTTTTTCTCTGATTTCCTGAAAAATCCAAAAATAAGCGGTGTATCAAAACACCGCTTATATACTCAAAAATACTGTTCTGTTTTTTACTGCTTATTGTTGTTGCTTGTTATCATTTTTCTCGAAAACTTTGTCCAGTATTTCCCTTACAGCACCATTGCCACCTTTATGTGTACACACATAGTCTGCTGTTTCAATGACACTCTTGACGGCATCATATGGACACGCTGAATATCCGCACTTTTTCATACATTCGATGTCATTTTCATCATCACCGATATATACCACTTCTGACCAGTCACAGCCGTATTTTTTTACAAGACTTTCCAGAACAACTACTTTATCTTTCACGCCTTGAAAAACTTCATCAATCGCTAAAACTTCCGCACGCTTTTCTACGATTCGGGAGTATCTTCCTGTAATGATGGCTGTTTTTATCCCATACATATGACATCTTGCCAGAGCGTAACCGTCCTTTACATCGAATGCTTTCATCAGTTCACCGTCTGCCCCGACATATATCTTTCCGTCCGTCATTGTACCATCTACGTCCATGACGAAAAGCTTTACCTCTTTCAATTCTGACATAGTTATCATTCCTCACAAGACAATTCCCGCACTTGTAATATCATTAATTCTTATCGTACCTCTTAATATACCGTCATCTACCACGGGCAATGCAGAAATGTTATTGTCATTCATCTTTTTCAGTGCCTCTACCGCCAGAACACTGCTCTGAATCGTCATAGGTTTATTACTCATCAGAGAATCAATATCTGCTGTATACACATCTATTTTTTCATTGCTCAATGCTCTTCGCAAATCGCCGTCCGTAAATACCCCTTTAAGTGTATCCCCGTCAATGATATTGACAATTCCCAGTGCCTTTTTACTCATTACCAGAATTGCATCACGCAACGAAGCTCCCGAACAGACTGTCGGATTTTCCTCTCCCTTGTGCATGATATCGCTCACCGTGTATAGCAGTTTCTTTCCCAGTGCCCCCGCAGGGTGAAACAAGGCAAAATTTTCCTTGTTGAATCCGTAAATCCTGGAAGCACACACCGCCAGAGCATCACCGAACGCCAGTGCAACGGTTGTACTGGAAGTCGGAGCGAGGTTCATTGCACAGGCCTCTTTGAAAGGCGGAAACACAAAGTGATAATCGCTGTTCTGAATCAATGTCGATGTCGGATTACCCGATATTCCTACCAGTGTTGCTCCGATAATTTTCAGGCTGGGAATCAGTCTGGTTACTTCCTCACTCTCTCCCGAAAAAGAAATCGCAATAACGACATCATCATTTCTTACCATACCCAAATCGCCATGCTGTGCCTCAGCAGGGTGCAGGAAAAAGGACGGTGTTCCCAGACTCGACATTGTTGCTGAAATCTTTGTACCGATATGTCCCGGCTTTCCCATGCCTGTAAGGATAACCTTTCCTTTACAGTTGACTATCAGTTCTACAATTCTGACAAAGTTCTCATCAAGAGCGTTCTTCGTGATTTCCAACGCTCTGATTTCCGTATCAAATAACTGTTTTCCTTCGGCTATAATGTCGATATCATTCATCGTCATGCACCGCCCTGTAAATTTTGATAAGTCGGATAAGCATTTCTTCCACCTTGTCAAGGTAGACCATGTTGGCACCGTCCGAAAGTGCATTTTCAGGGTCAGGGTGCGTTTCCATGAATATGCCGTCAACGCCTATGGCAATGGCGGATTTGGCAAGCGGTTCGGCAAAATCCCTGTTACCACCCGTGGCGTTGCCCTTACCACCCGGTTTCTGTACACTGTGGGTAGCGTCAAAGATAACGGGAAAACCAAATTTTTTCATTTCCACAAGACCTGTCATATCCACCACAAGATTATTATACCCGAAACACGTTCCTCTTTCACACAACATCAGATTGCTGTTGATATCTTTGATTTTGTTGATACAGTTGACCATATCCCACGGGGCAAGAAACTGTGCTTTTTTGATGTTGATGGCTTTTCCTGTTTTTGCCGCTGCCACAAGCAAATCTGTCTGTCGGCAAAGAAAAGCAGGTATCTGCACGATATCGGCTACCTGTCCCACCAGTTCCGCCTGACTGGGTTCGTGAATATCCGTAGCGATTTTTACCCCTACTTCTTCTTTGATATCGGCTAAAATCTGTAATCCCTTTTCAAGACCGGGCCCTCTGTAACTTTTTATTGATGTTCTGTTTGCCTTGTCATAGGACGCTTTGAACGTAAAGGGTATACCTAATCTTTCTGTAATATCTTTCAGATATTGGGCTATCATCTTGGCATTTTCTTTGGATTCGATGACGCAAGGCCCTGCTATCAGCTTGAACATTTTAAATCTCTCCGTTCTTTCTGAGATATTCTTCTACCTTGGCAATATCTTTAGGGGTATCCACCGAAATAGTCTTGCAATGGGCATTGATATAGTAGATGTCTTTTCTGTTTTCGATAAAACGGAAAGAGTCATTTTCTTCTATTTTTTCGATAGGCCCTCTGGGGGTATCGTGATAGTACTGCAATGCTTTTTTCGTGAACGCTCCCACACCGACAAATTTATGATAGGTATAGTTCATCGCCCCTTTTGGAAAAGGTATGGGACTTCTGGAAATGAACAGACAGATACCGTCCTTGTTGGTCACGATTTTCAGATTAGTGCTGTCAACCACTTCGACAGGGTCGCTGAAATCCGTCATCAGATTGGATACATAGAAATCGTTGGTATCAAGATTTTCGGGAATACACTGTACAATGGATTCTTTTGTGATACAGGGCTCATCACCGTTGACCATGACATACAAATCCGCATCAATTTTCTGTGAAAACTCATACAGTCTTTCGGTAGCGGTTTCGTTATCTTTTGATGTCATAACAACTTTGGCTCCGAACTGTTCAGCCATTGTCTGAATTTCTTCGCTGTCTGTTGCCACATAGACTTCTTCAAAACATTCTACTTCTTTGGCGTGTTTCCATACCCACCACAACATTGGTTTGTCAAAAATCATTTTGGTAGGTTTGTTGTAAAATCTTGTTGAACCGCCTCTGGCAGGTATCATTCCGATGATTTTCATGTCTTTTCACTCTTTCCTTTAATAGTTTAAGGGCTCCGCCCTTAAAAATCCCACAAGGGGCTTTGCCCCTTGACCCCACAAGCCTTTGAAAAGGCTTGACCGAAACTTTAAGGCAGAATTCGCTGTCACAAATTCCACACCATTCTATTTTATCAGCGTATCAAGGTCGACTCTGGGAAATACCTCCAGCTTTCCTCCCCTTGTCGCATTATAGACTTTCATTCCTGCTTTGTCACAGGCTTCTTTCGCCTTTTCATATGACAGCGTGGAATAATAAAGATTGTGCACAACCTTATCGGCTACATCTTTATCATAATCTTCACAGAAATAATTCTTTACGGTGTTGTCAACTACCTTGTTACCGTCTTTGTCCGTCATGTTGCTGAAATTATGGTCGACACCTATCAGATACACTTCCGAAAATCCCATATAATAAGCAAGCTGTATACAGGTAATGGTAACTGTTCCCACACATTCCAGACACTTTGAAGCGTCATAGGAAAAATCATGGTTGTTTTCTTTGAAATGAATGTTGAAATAATATGCATTGTCTATATTGACGCCATAGTACCATTTGAATACGGACGGAATAAATTTGTATGCACATTCTATTGCATTGACATCATCTTCAATGTTTTCCATAATCACATTATCTTCGCAGATGTAAAATGTCGGTCGCCATTCTGTCTGTGGAAAAATCTTGAAAATTCGGTTCATACCGAAAGTATATTCCCCTCTTCGGTGAAGTATTGTCAAATCCTCCGCTTTCAGACTCGGCCCGTTACCACAGATAAAACATCGTTTTCCCTGATATTTATTTTTCAGACCTGCCATTTTCTTTCCGTCTGCGAAATGTTCAAAATGTTCCTGCACAAAAGGTCTTGTTCTTGCATACAAAGAATCCTTTGCTCTGTTGACAATACTCATACTTTTTTCCCCTTGTTCTTTTTGAATATATTGTACAGCAGTTGCTTACTGTCCATTTTCAGTGCTTTGAGTCCCAGAATCACTGCCGATGTATGTAATAGTTTCGCTGTTCTGAAAAGTCCCAGCGTATGCTTTAAATCATGGTAACAGTAGTAGTAATAATGATAACGCTCTTTACGGTTCATCTGTCTGAATTCGGCAATCTGCCGTACATACATCGTATAGCCTACGGGATTCCGGATAAAAATATTCCGTCCCTGCATGGTAAGTCCGCCGTCGAGATAATCTCCAAGATAAATTTCCTCGTTCGTCCAGCGGATTTTGTACCCGTCATGTGCCATTCTTGACCACACGATATCTTCTGTAATAAAATTCTCGTTTTCTATTTCGGGAAACGGATATTTCTTCAGCACTTCAAGATAAAATACCTCCGATTTATCCCCCGTTATGCCGACTGTATCCCTTTCCAGAGAACTGATATCCACATAATCTCCTGAAAACGTGGTTCCGATTAACTTTCCCTGCGGTGTCTTTCGTATTCCCGAAAATCCCGCAAAGCCTGACTTGTCTTGTATACCTTTGTCAATGGCATATATTTTCTCCACTGCATCTTCGGGCAACCAGTCATCTGAATCCACAATAAAAAACATTCTTCCGCTTGCCATTTTCACCGCTTTATTGATGGCACGATGTTTTCCACCGTTTTCTGTTCTCAGATATCTCACAGCAAAATCCTGCGTCTGTTCCTGCCACTGCTGAAATTCCTGTTCTGCATTGTCCGTAGAACCGTCATCAATTACCAGCCATTCAAAATTTTTGACTGTCTGTTGCTGTAATGAACGGTAAAGCCTTCCGACAATATCCGCTCTGTTGTATAAAGGGGTGAAAATGGTAAGTTCCATACAATAACCAACCTTCAAAAATTTGCTGTCGCAAATTTTTCTTAAAAGTTTCGGTCAAGCCTTTTCAAAGGCTTGTGGGGTCAAGGGGCAAAGCCCCTTGCGGGATTTTTAAGGGCAGAGCCCTTAAAATTTAACTCTCGTCAGTAAAATGACCAAAAAATGTCTTTTCACCGTCCGAGGACGTTTTCCTGAACTTCATTCGCCACGACAGCTTGTAAAAAAATGTGTCTTTTGCACCGATAATTTCGTTGTACTTCTCTTTCTTATAGGTGTCGTTCATCACGTTCTGAAAATCATCTACCTTTGAATTGTTGAACGGCAAACTGTCAATCAGATCCTTTGCCTGCGGAATATTATCATACACCATACACATGAAATAATCAACCAGAAGATAATCAATCAGATAATTTTTCTTCTTCCAATATGCCGAAAACAATTCATTCATACATTCCTGTATGACACACCCTTTCTGACAACCGTTAATAAATGATGTCCATCTGTATCCCGAAATATAAGACGTTTCCTTTATCGCTCTCTTACAGGTGTAGAATTTTTCCTCAAATATGCTCTCGGGAATTCCCCCGGGTACAAATACCGTTGCGTCTATCCACAGTCCGCCGTGTCGGGAAAGCAGATTCATTCGCAGTATGTCCGAAAACTGGGCATTGGTGATAATCTTCTTTTCGTATTTCTCCATAATATAATCGGGTATGTCTGTATACTCTTTCAGATTATTACTCTCTATCAGATATACGGGGTGCTTCGTGGATTCCTTGATACTGTCTATACATTTCTGCACCAGTTCGGGGGCTTCATCATATCCCTGCATCCAGCTTACCCATATCGGTGCGGTTCCGTTATACTCACAGTTATCTTCATAATCCCTGTATCTGTCGATAATATAACCGAATTCCTTGTTCAGCTTTTTCAGAACAATTTTATGTTTCCTCTTGAACAGGACAAGGGCAATTTTACTGCCGTTGAGCATCGTTGCCACTGCCGTTATCAGTCCGATAGCTACTTCTCCATGAGAAACATTTTCTTTCAGTACTTTACACGGAAGTACTACTCTGTTTTTAAACAAAGATACGACTTTCATATATACCTCTTGCCTCTACATACCGTATTTCAGGATATTTCTGATATATGCCGTCAGCGACAATCCCCAGCCACTGTTGGACATCAGAAAACTCACTCTGTTCAACAGTGTCATACCGACAACATCTTTCCTGCAAAGATGTACTTCGCTTCGGTACTGTCTGAGTTTTTTTCTGCCCTGTCCGTCTTTATCAATATTCTTATTTTTTAATATCATCTGATAATGATACAGACAGACTTCACAAAACGATAACTTCGTTTCCTGATAAATAGACGGATATTTTCTTTGGGTAAGCAACATTCTTTCCCGTACACCGTCTACCATGTCCAGTCTTCGCAAAGTGTACTTTCCCATAATACTACCGCTTCTCTGGAAATAATAATAACATTCCCTGTGCAGATAAACAATGGTATCGGCTTTGTCCAGTATGCGGAACGTAAAAAATTCATCTTCGTTCAGCTTCCCTTTCAGAAAACGAAAACTGCCGATTAACTCTGCCCTATATAATTTATTCCATGCTGTGGTGCGTACCTTGGTATTCCCCACTGTGGTGAGTATCGCCTGTTCAGCGTTCATTATCTCATAGTCTTCCGACAAGTTCGGGGTGAAGTCCTTTCCTTCGTAAACCCGAAGTACATTGAATGCCACTATCTGTGCATTACACGTCAGCATTTTCTCCATGGAAATTTCATATGTCTGCAGGTCTATCCAGTCATCACTGTCAATAAAACTGATATACGCTCCTGTCGCTATGTCAAGTCCCTTGTTTCTGGCATCGGATAACCCGCCGTTTTCTTTATGAATGACCTTTATTCTGCTGTCCTTTTTCTGAAAATCATCGCATATTTTCGGACACCCGTCTGTTGAACCGTCATCTACAAGAATAATTTCCAGATGCGTATAAGTCTGACGGAGAATACTTTCCAGACATCTTTCCAGATAGTCTTCCACATTGTACACAGGGATAATCACACTGATAAGCGGAGCGTTTTCCATAACTTATTTTACCTCATATTTTCTGTCGCTTTTGGTAACGGCAAAGTAACATTTATACAACAGTCTGTAAACCAGCGGAATGTAAAAAATAAGAAAACAATCCATTTTCATTCTTTTGGTAAGTATTCCCAGTTGCTTTGCCTTTGTATAGTGCTTTCGGATACTGGCTTTCACTTTGCCTTTTCTGTCCCCGAATTTTTTCGCTGACGGATTCGTCACCAGCGTGCGGTACAGACTGATGTTGTTCATCAGCAGTCCCGATAATGCCATCTGATACAATTCTTCATCATTGTTTTCAAACAGATGCATGATCCTTTCTCTTACCGTAATGCCGTCAAACAACTTTTTTTCTGAAATCTCTGACGTTGCTGCTGAATTCTTACGCAGTATGTAATGATACAGCGGTTTGTCCTCAAAAACAGACTTTCGGGCATTGCGGAAAACTTCTACATTGAACAGATAATCTTCGTTGATTTTAATATCCGATGCCATTCTTGTTTTTCCGATAACTTCACGGGTATAAAGCTTGTTCCATATTCCCGGTTCGACAAGATTGTTTCCTGACATCAGGTCTGTAAGTCCTCTGCGGTTGTCCTGTTCCCTGACCGTGCCTGTATTGAAATAATAGTCTACCCTCGACGGAAATACCATCTGATATCCGCAGTGGGAAATATCAGCGTTATACTGTAAAGCGTTGTCCAGCAGTATTTCAAACATATTCGGTTCGATATAGTCATCACCGTCTACAAATCCGACATAGTCCCCTTTCGCCCTGTCCAGTGCCTTGTTTCGGGTATCCGATACTCCCGAATTCCTCTTGAATATCGGTACAATCCTTTTGTCTTTCTTGGCGTATCTTCGGATAACATAGGCGGAATTGTCTGTTGAACCGTCATCAACCACGATGATTTCCAGATTTCTGTGCGTCTGGCTCAGTATACTGTCCAGACATCTCGGCAGATACTGTTCGATATTATAAACGGGAACTATCACTGAAATTTTATAATCATTCTTATCTGACATAGCCTACACCGTTGTTTTCTCTGAGTTTCGCCAGCATTTCCTGCTTCTTGCTGTCGTCAAATCCGCTGTCCCTCATCGTATAGGTTTCATCAAATCTGACGGTATGTTCCATTTCCTGCTGTCTTTTTTTCATGAATTCCTCATAGGTACTGATTACCCTCGCCGGATTGCCTGCCACTACACGATTATCGGGTATACTTTTTGTTACAACACTTCCTGCCCCTATCACTACCTTACTGCCTATGGAAACCCCCGGCAAAATCACACTTTCTGCACCTACAAATACATCACTGCCTATACTGACCATACCTATTCTGGTATAACCTGTTTCGTTTTTTGTACTCGCATCGTGAGCCAGTACATGAGCCCTCGGGGCAATCGTTACATTGTCTCCTATTGTGATGAGCCAGCAATGCGAATCATCAATAATCACTCCGCTGAAACGATTGAAATTCTTTCCTACTTTCAGCCCGTTCCGTATCAGAACCTCTGTCGGAACTTCTCCCCTTAATTTATACAACAAGGATTTTATACCCAATCTTTTCAAATCCTTTCCAGCATATCTTCTACCGCCCTGACGGTAATTGCCTTTTCAAAGTTCTTTCCCCGCTGTGCCGACTTTATACGGTAATTTTTCAGTAAATCTTTTTCCGTCAGTATCTTCTTTATCCCCTCATACAGCGAATCTTCATCATTCTGCGTCACAATGCCGTATTCATTATGATATCCCAACTGTTCCTGCATACCTGAACACATCGTCGTGACAACGGGTGTACCCACAATCAAAGCTTCCGTAACTGATGTACTGAATCCCTCCGAATGAGAAGAACAAACATACAAATCCGCTTTTCGGACGTATTTATAAGGATTTACCCTGTATCCCATAAACCGAAATGTCTTTTCCAGATGGTTCTTTCTGAGATAATCTTCTATTTTTTTCTGCTCGTCACCGACTCCGAAAATATAGACCTTATTCTTTATTCCGTCTTCACACAGCCTTTTATGAATCCTCGCCAGTCTGTCAAATCCCTTGACTTCCGTTATTTTTCCCACCGAACAGAGATTGAAACAATCGTCCGAAAATTCCATATCCTCTATCGCTTCCTGCGACAACTGTCGTATCTGTTCACTTTCGATGGTGTTGTACAGTACCTCTATCGGCTTGCGGAAAGAAAGCGTTTCGGTAAAATAGTCTTTCGTCATTCTGGAAACACACACGGTATTGTCAAAACTGCTATAACACCGCTCTGCCTCCGCATAATTCCGAAAACCCAGTTCTGCCACCGCCTTGCTGTCAATACGACAGTGTATCCAGCTGACTTTCCTCACGTTCGGGTCATGACACCCTCCCAGAATTCTGGCAGGTACACCCTCCAGATACGATATGACGATATCATATCTGTCTTTGACAAAATGCCTGTACAGCGTTTCAGGTCGGAACAGCTTGAAAATCTGTGTACTGCCTCTGAACTGCTTTCTGAAAATAAATTTGTAACCGATATTTTCATGCAGTGACTCTTTATGCACACCCGTGTCAAAAATACACATTACCGTAATCTCGTACTTCGTTGTATCCATGTTGTTGACAAGATTGACCAGTACCTTTTCTGCTCCGCCGTTCCCCAGTGTGGGAATTAAAAACATTATTTTCTTCATTGTCACACCCACCTGCGAATTTACCTTATATCCCGTTTATTATATCACATACTCCGACAAAAACAACATTTCATCGGCAAAAAATCACTTGTTTTTTGGGGAAACTTTATTTTTCTTTCCTTTTTTGCCTATCTTTCTTACCAGTACCATCATCAGTTTACCGTTCAGTACGATAAACATTATGATGCCCAGTACCGCATTGACTATATCCGTTATCGGATTCTTCAGATAACATAATCCGCTCATGACAAGCAAAATCACACCTATGAAAACAACCCGTGGAATATCATATTTTATTTTGACAAACTTTCTGACATCTATCATTCGGTATACAAAAAGAATAAAATAACTGATAAGGGTAGACCCCGACGCTGCATACAGACCGATAAAATGAATGGTCGTCAGGTCAATAATCAGGTTACATACTGCGGCAAAAGTGGTTGTCACACCGATACTCTTCGTCTTTTTATATGCCACATAGATTCCGCCCAGATATCCTGTCAGACTACAGAAAAACATTCCCAGAAACAACAACGGCATCTGATAATAAGCTTCCTCATAATCACCTCTTATCAGTATCCTGAACAGCAACGGTGTCATCGCTATCAGTATACCGAAAGCCCCTGCCATAAAGTCATAAATGGCTTTGAACATATCGCTGTAATATTTCGGAGCGTCCTCATCTTTGGATACAATGGACGCATTTTCCTGCCATGCCATTGTAAAAGTGTTCTGGGCAACGGTGAGCAGTGACGGAATTTTATTCGCTACCGAATAGACCGCATTGGCAGGGATTCCCATAAAATGAGTGACTACCAGTCTGTCAGACACCCGCATTACCCATATGGAAAGACTGTTCGGAACCATCGGCCACGAATACTGTATCATCTCTTTTAACAGCTGCTTGTCAAACAATGACGGCTGTATCATCGAAATCAGATTCGTCCTGAACAACAGATACATTGCGTGTACTCCTGTGGCAGCAATCAGACAAAGCGTTGCTCCCTCCAGTCCGAAACGGAAATACCACACGAAAACTATTGAAAATATCAGCCGTCCCAGAGAACCTAAAATCGCACTGACAGAATAATCTTTGTTCTTTGCCATTCCCCTGGCTATCTGACTTGACGTTTTTTCCAGAATATCTGTCAGAAAGTAAATACAAATCAGTATCCTTTCCACTATGGATATCGTATAAAGACTGAAAAACAGAACAAGCAACACCACAATGCATATCGGAAATGTGAACAGATAAATATTGGTCACAATCCGTTTTTCCTGTTGTGTGTCGCCACGGTGTTCTATCAGAAAACGGAATGCGGCGGTCTGTATCTGCAGTGTCACCGCAGGCAGAAGCAATGATACCAGTACCGTAATCAAATCATATGTTCCGTATTCTTTCTTTGTCATACACCCTGTGAGTATCGGCAATATGACCGTTGACGCTAATCTCGGTAAAAAATTTCCCAGTGACAAAATCGCCGTATTCTTTACCAGCTTTCCTTCTCTGCTCATTCTGTCGTTCAGATCCTTTCACCCTTTCTGACTTTCCCAAAAGTCAGATTATTTTTCATGTTCCTGTTACCCGTACAATACGTTATCCAGATAGTCAAACGCCGTCTGTCTGTATCTTTCAATATCCGCCCTGACTTCGTCCCACGGTGCAGATACCTCTTTTGACGGCACTCCGTCCAGCATAATATGGGAAGATAAACGGTATAAATGCAGAATTTCCGTTATTCTTGTTCCTCTGGATACATTCGCTTCGGAATAAAAATTTTTTTCAAACAAAACAGAAAATGCTGTTCCGTGAAAAGAATTGGTCACCACAAGATGAGCATGGTCTATCAGCCATAAAAACTGATTCGGTGAAGCATTTCTGATAATCATAGCGTCCTTATAATTTTTCAGCGAACTCTGGACAATCACCAACGGTTTATGATGTTCTTTGGCATACCGATAAGCAAACTCTGTCAGGGGTTTTTCGTTGTCCGAAAATTTGTACACCAGTACATAATCTTCGGGAACTGACGGATATTTTTCTTCTTTTTTCCGCCAGTCCTCGGCTGTCAGCAGAAATACAGGGTCAGGCACCAGTACAGGTGTTCTGCCGTCTATCGCCTCGATAAGTCTGACCGCTGTTTCTTCTCTTGCCGACAGATAGCCGAATCCCTTTATTGCCTGTAATTTTGCTGTTTCCTCTGCGGTGAGTTCCGTCTTGCCGATACTGGGGGCATATGTGCCCTTTTTCTTTCTTTCGCTGACGAATTTCAGCAGATACGTTTCATCATTACCCGACAAATCAAAATTCCATATCTGGTCACTGCCGACGATATATTTATCAATCGTGGACTTCGCATCGGATTTTTCGTTTTCGGTTGTGTACGGAAACAATGTCACGTTATCCTTTAAAAACCTGACAAAGTGTGCTTTCTTCTGCGAACGCACAGAGTATGCCATGACTGCGTGTATCAGGGATTTTATCTTCTTACTGAACCCTTTCGTTTTCTTACAGTAAAACGGTCTGAACTTCTTTTCTATTTTTTCATTGCGGTAATCCAGAATCCCCACTTCCGCATCGGGATACCGTTGCTGAATTGCCTGTGGCAGGGCTACCGCCTGCAATACTGCCCCGTAATTGACCGCATTATGAAATGTCAATGTTGCTATTTTCATGATAAATCTCCCTGACTGTTTCGGCAATATTCTCATCTCGGTAAAGTTCCCTAACCGTTCCCGATTTGGCATTCTGTGCTTTCTGTCTGTCCTCATTCTTTCGTTTGTTTTCAACGGAATAGGTGATTCCCATCGCCATAGCATAATAGAAAAATGTCATATCGTACAGACAGTTACCGCTGAAACTGTAAA
>CACYBZ010000279.1 GCA_902772795.1 uncultured Ruminococcus sp.
TCGATGTCATCGTTGTCGATTTTTACCAGTTTAGGTTCTCCCTCGAAACTGGGTAAGGGCACTTCGTTGCATTTGTAAGTATGGATAAATCTGCCTTCACCGTTGAGAGGCATGGAGTAGTCGAAAGTATATCTCTGACAGGAATTAGGGTTTCCTGTAGCACTTTTCAAAATAGAGATGGTATAGTCACATTTTCCGTTTTCTACAACGACGATAGAGGAAATTCTGGGGGTATAATTGGGTTCGTCAGGTTCAAAAGCTCTGGTTCTCAGTGACTGTTCAAAGGTCAGCCCTTTTTTCATGGCATTGTAGATAGTGTCAGTCTGGTCGCCGTTGGTAACGATGGTCTTGTTACCGAGAACTTTTACAGGAGCGTAGATAATCAGTGACGGGTCAACCAGTTTGGATTCGTCAAAAGCCTGCGTACGGATACCGTCACCCTCTGTGACAAAGACTCTGTTACGGCTGTTTTCGCTTCTGCCCATGATGAAATAAGTAATAACGGCATTTTTTCCGTCAGCACTTTTGCCGATAATCAGACCTCTGCCGGGATAAGGGTTTGATGTAAGTTCTTTTTCAATTGACAACATTTCCATAAAACAAAACAATCCTTTCTGTCAATACTGAATTTCAGTGGTATTATCAGACCTGACGATGATTTTTCCGTCACAGAAAAGAGCAACTGCCTGCGGTAAAATCTGCCATTCAGCCTGTTCCATTACACGTTTTTGCAAAATTTGAGGGGTATCACCCTGCTGAATTTCCACAGCTTTCTGAAGAATGATGGGTCCGCCGTCACACACTTCATTGACAAAATGTGCAGTCGCCCCCGTAACCTTTACGCCTCTTTGCAGGGCTTCTTCATGAACACGCAGACCGTAGAATCCCTCTCCGCAAAAAGACGGAATCAATGACGGGTGAATATTGATAATCTGGTTTTTAAAGGATTGTATTACATATTCACCGAGGATAGTCATAAAGCCTGCCAGTACAATCAAATCGGCTTGTTTGGTTTTCAGCAGTTCTACAAGTGCCTTGTCGTAAGACAGTTGATTTTCATAGTCTTTCCGTCTGATAACAGACGTTTCGATATGGTGCTTTTGAGCTCTTTCCAGTGCGTAGGCGTTGGGATTACTGGATATCACACAGGAAATTTTTCCGTTGGGAATTTTTCCGTTGTTCTGTGCATCAATCAGAGCCTGTAAATTTGTGCCACCGCCTGAAACAAGTACAATGATATTTTTCATAATGATACTCCGCTTATACAAAAATGACTTCTTTATCGCCCTTGACAACCTCACCGAGAACAAAAGCATTTTCGCCGGTCTGTGCAAGGACATTCAAAGCTTTGTCGACATCATTTTTGTCAATGGCAATAACCATACCGACACCCATATTGAAGGTGTTGAACATATCGTGTTCGGAGATATTGCCCTCACGCTGAATGATGTTGAAGATAGGCAATACAGGAACAGCGGATTTGGTAATCTGTGCCGACATACCATATTTAAGCATACGGGGAATATTCTCATAGAAGCCACCGCCTGTAATATGGGAAACGGCTTTGACGTTAACATTGTCAATAAGGGAAAGCAGTGGTTTGACATAAATTTTTGTGGGAGTAAGTAAAGTTTCGCCCAAGGGTTTATCAAGTTCGTCATAGGTTTTCAAAACCGTTTCGCTGTTGATATCGAAAACTTTTCTGACAAGGGAAAAGCCGTTGGAATGTACACCTGACGAAGCAAGGCCGATAAGTACATCACCTTCACAGAGTGCAGAACCGTCAATAATTTTCTTTTTGTCAACGATACCGACACAGAAACCTGCCAGGTCATATTCGTCAACGGGATAGAAGCCTGGCATTTCTGCCGTTTCACCGCCGACCAATGCACAACCTGACTGTACACAACCCTCAGCCACACCCGAAACAATTTCAGCAACTTTTTCGGGAATGTTCTTGCCGAGTGCCATATAATCGAGGAAGAACAACGGTTTTGCCCCACCGCATACAACGTCATTGACGCACATAGCCACGCAGTCAATACCGATAGTGTCGTGTTTATCCAGCAGAAAGGCAAGTTTTAATTTTGTACCGACACCGTCCGTACCGGAAACGAGAACAGGTTCTTCCATACCTTTCAGGTCAGGCTGGAACAGTCCGCCGAAACCTCCTATTCCTGAAATAACGCCGTTGATATTGGTTTTGGCGATATGTTTTTTCATCAGTTCAACAGAAGCATAGCCGGCTGTCACATCTACGCCTGCTTCTTTGTAGCTTTCACTGAAACTTTTCATAACAAAATAATCCTCCTTTTAGGCAGGGGCTTTGCCCCCGCACCCCCATTCAAGGGCTTTGCCCTTGAAAATCCCACCAACTTTTGAAAAAGTTGGACAAAACTTTTCGGGAAAATTTGCAGTAGCAAATTTTTTTGGGGAACAGCGTCAGACTTCAATTTTTACGCTGAATTTATCATAA
>CACYBZ010000280.1 GCA_902772795.1 uncultured Ruminococcus sp.
AAGTAACGTCAAGCAAAAAAGTGAACATGAAAAGGAGAATGGAAATAATATGGAAAAGAAAAATATCGACTGGGCCAATTTAGGTTTCGGTTATCGGAAAACCGACAAAAGATTTGTTGCCACTTTCAAGGACAGTCATTGGAGTGACGGCGAACTGATTGAAGACGATATGATTACCATGAGTGAATGTGCCTGTGTTCTGCAATATGCACAGACCTGTTTTGAAGGCCTCAAAGCTTACACCACCGTTGACGGCAGAACGGTTTGTTTCCGTCCCGACCTCAACGGACAGAGAATGTTCGATACCTGTGCAAGACTGGAAATGCCTCAGTATCCCGTTGACAAATTCGTTGAGGCTGTTGTCAAGACGATCAAGGCAAATGAAGCCTATGTTCCCCCCTACGGTTCAGGAGCAACCCTCTACATAAGACCTTATATGTTCGGTATTGACCCTATTATCGGTGTTAAACCTGCCAACGAATATCAGTTCCGTATCTTTACCACACCCGTAGGTCCTTATTTTAAAGGCGGTGCTAAACCTATCACTATCAAAGTCAGTGACTTCGACCGTGCTGCACCTCATGGAACAGGTAATGTCAAAGCCGGTCTTAACTATGCCATGAGTTTACACGCTATCGTTACCGCACACAAAGAAGGTTATGACGAAAATCTCTACCTTGACCCTGCTACAAGACGCAAGGTAGAAGAAACCGGTGGTGCAAATTTCCTCTTTATCACTAAAGACAATAAAGTCATTACCCCGAAATCCAACAGTATTTTACCTTCTATTACCCGTCGTTCTCTGATGTACGTTGCTGAACATTATCTCGGCTTGCAAGTTGAACAGAGAGAAGTTTATCTTGATGAACTCAAAGACTTTGCAGAATGTTGTCTTTGCGGTACAGCCGCAGTACTTTCACCTGTTGGCAAAATTGTTGACCATGGTACAGATATCTGTTTCCCCAGCGGTATGGAGAAAATGGGCAATATCACAAAACAACTGTACGATACTCTCACCGGTATTCAGATGGGTACGATTGATGCTCCCGAAGGCTGGATTTGTGAAGTAAAATAAAACTGAAAATTTGCGATAGCAAATTTTCACAAAAAGTTTTGTCCCACTTTTTCAAAAGTGGGTAGGGTCAAGGGGCAAAGCCACTTGGCGGAATTTTCAAAGAGGATATCCCTCAAGCGACAAAAACTCTCTTACAGAAAATTTCCGTAAGAGAGTTTTTTCAGTGGTAAAGGAGTATGACGAAATGGGCAGAGTATTGCAACCACACGAACTGGTTGAACGCAGTATCGTAAAAAAATATCGTAAGGAACTATGGAACCCCTTTATTGTAGCTCTGAAAGAATATCAACTCATTAACGCCGGTGACAAAGTCGGTGTATGTATATCAGGCGGAAAAGATTCCATGCTGATGGCAAAACTTATCCAGCAACTTCAGAAAGTCAGCGATGTTCCTTTTGAAGCGGAATATATTGTCATGAACCCGGGTTATAACGCTGAAAACAAACAGCGTATTCTGGATAATGCTGAATTACTGCATATTCCGATAAAACTCTTTGAAACAGATATTTTTTCCGTTACAGATAAAATCTGTAAAAGTCCGTGTTATCTCTGTGCAAGAATGAGAAGAGGACACCTCTATCAGAAAGCCCGTGAACTCGGCTGTAATAAAATCGCTCTGGGACATCACTTCAATGACGTAATTGAAACTCTTCTTCTGAGTATCTTTTACGGAGCTCAGCTTCAGTCCATGCCTCCCAAACTTCACAGTACCAACTTTGAGGGTATGGAACTTATCCGACCGCTTTACCGCATTCATGAAAATGCCATCATTGCCTGGAAAAATTATAATCATCTGGAATTTATTCAATGTGCCTGCCGTCTTACCGAAAAAAACAGTATGCACGACTCCAAAAGAGCAGAAATCAAACAACTGATTCAGACATTGAAACAACACAATCCCAATATTGAAAAAAATATCTTCAACAGTGTTCATACCGTATCTTTGGATACATTTGTCCGATACAAATCAAAAGGTAATGAATATTCTTTTCTGGATACCTATTAAATTTATCAAGCCGTCACACGTTCCCGATTGAACGTATGACGGCTTTTCTGCTCTGTGTTATAGCTTACTGTTTGTCAATTTACTCTCTGATTACTGTTCCATAAAGAAACTGGTATTGGTAAATCTGATACTTGTCGTCGGCATTTCTTCACCACTGCTGGTCTTGACACTCTTGATGGTAGCAGACAAAGTAAATGTACCGTCTTTCTGTGCGACAAGTTTGACCATCTGCAGATTAACCATCTCTGATGCACTGAACAAACTTCCTGACGGTGCATTGACAGTGGTAGTAATTGTTCCTGCTGTCTTGGTATTGACGCTCTCCGTACCGCCTTGTTTCAGTTTCAACGTACTTACACCGTCTTTACTGTATGCGGTATAAAGAGTGAATGCCGATTTGTCATAGTTAGTAATCATCTGATAACTCTGGAATTTTCTTGGTCCTTTCGCTCTGACAAGATAAACAACAACGTCACCTTTCTTGACGAAAACGCTCTTACTGACTGCCCCGATTCTGTCTGTATCGACTACAGTTATGAAAGAAGAATTGGTAACAACAAGTTTCGTTCCGCCGTACTCAATCGCCTTATTGTTGCTGTCAACGATGGAATCCAATGTGGACGAAACGGTAAATGTACCGCTTTTCTGTGCAACCAGTTTAACGGTAATAATGTTGGTCAATGAGGAAATCTGGTAAGGTGAACCACTTTTTGCTGTCAACGTTGTGGAGATAGTGCCTGCTGTTTTTGTGTTGACACTTTCTGTACCGCCCTGAGAGGCTACCATTGTATTGACACCGTCTTTACTGTAAGTGGTATACAGTTGAAAAGCTGTCGGGTCATACTTTGCGGTAAGCGATAATGCACCTACCGTACTGCTCGATTTTGCTTTGACATTATAAACCAGAATATCACCTTTGTTTACCTGACAATCCTTACTTACGGAAGCAACTGCGGTATCTACTTTTCCGACTTTGGTCAGTGTAGTTTTTACGGTCACTTTCTCGGGTACAGAATTGACATCGTCACTCGTATCCACAGCATCTTCCAGTACAGAATACAAATAACAATCGGTTGCTTCTTTAATACATACGGTAAATGTCACCATTTTGCTTAAACTGGAAATTTTCATTCCTGTCTTTGCCCCTATACTGGCAGTATAGGCAACCTTGTCCATAGCGGAATCAGTCGCTGCAGAAGCTTTTTCAGGATAGGACATCAGCATACCTTTGGTATGATTGACAATGTATGTACCCTCATCATAAGAAGTATCGGTAAGTGAAGTAAAATACTTGTCGGTGAGCACCATGGTATTTTTTGAAGCACTGGTATCGGCACTGAATGCCTTTGAAGATGTCGGACTGTCAGTTGTCTGGTTGATAAAGGTGTAACCCATAAATCCGGAAATGGCACTGGGGTTGCCACACTGGTAGGAAACCGTGACATTGACTAAATCGCCTACTTCGAACTGATAAGTTCCTCTGTCGGTGGATTTTCCGCTGAGCTGTGACTGAGTAGTCTTGTGACGGTCATAAGCACTACCCATAAAATCGCTGACATGAATAGTTGCTTTTGCCGTTTCGGCGGCACTGACGGCAGGTACTGCTAATACGCTGAACATAGACATTACCGTAAACGCCGACAGCACTGTACTGACGAATTTTTTCATTTGACTTTCCTCCTTAAGAATTAAATGTAACAGTACATCTCTACAATTTTTATTATACAATATTTCAGTGATTATCGCAATAATTCTCATCACCAAAACCACTATTTTTACACTTAAGACAAATATCTGAAAAAAATTTGTTCAATTTTACTTTTAAATTATATAATCTCAACAATTCTAAGGCTAGTATTAACTAATCGTTGTAGCACCTGACAAAAATCATATTTCTTTCTTGACAGTCGGAGTTAGTTATGCTAAACTAACAGTTAGCTAATACAAACTTGTTATTGAAAGATAAAAAAGGAGGTTACTTATGATACCGTTAAGTCTGGCAGATATTGGCAAGGAACACCTGATTCAAAAAATCAGCGGAAATACAGAAATCAAAAAACATCTGGAGGATCTTGGCTTTACGACAGGAACAAAGGTAGTGCTTATCAGTACACTTGGCGAAAATGCGATTGTTGCCGTAAAAGGGGCAAGAATTGCACTGGGAGCAGATATGGCAAGAAAAATCATGGTATAGGAGGAATTATCTGTGACAACACTGAAAGATATTTCAATAGGACAGACAGCAAAAGTGATTAGATTACATGGTGAAGGAGCGGTAAAACGCCGAATCATGGATATGGGAATTACAAAGGGAACAGAAATACTGGTGAGGAAGGTCGCACCGCTCGGTGACCCGATTGAATTGAAAGTACGAGGCTACGAACTTTCTATCAGAAAAGCTGACGCTCAACAAATTGAAGTGGAAGTTCAAGGGTTGCACCCTTGAAAATCCTGCCAAGGGGCTTTGCCCCTTGACCCCACCGACTTTTGAAAAAGTCGGTCAAAACTTTTTGTGAAAATTTGCGATAGCAAATTTTCACAGGAAAAAACGTAGGAATTTTGAATTGGTTTACATAAAGGTTAGCTTTATATAACCTCATGAAAGGAAGAATCATTTATGGAACAACTGCGAATCGCTCTGGCAGGTAATCCAAATTCAGGTAAGACAACACTTTTCAATGCTCTTACAGGTTCAAATCAGTTTGTCGGAAACTGGCCTGGAGTAACAGTGGAAAAAAAAGAAGGGAAATTGAAAAAACACGAAAATGTGATTATCACGGATTTACCCGGAATTTATTCACTTTCTCCCTATACGCTGGAAGAAGTTGTCGCAAGAAATTATCTGATTGAAAAACGCCCCGACGCTATTCTGAATATCGTGGACGGAACAAATTTGGAAAGAAATCTCTATCTGACAACCCAACTCATGGAAATTGGTATTCCCGTTGTTGTTGCTATCAACATGATGGATATTGTCAGGAAAAACGGTGACAAAATCAATACCAGCAAATTATCAGACAAACTAGGGTGTAAAATTGTCGAAATTTCAGCTCTCAAAGGTACAGGAATTACCTCTGCTGTGGAAACAGCCATAAAATCTGCCAAAAACGGGAAAGCTTTTCCGAAACATACTTTCAACGGGTCTGTGGAACATGCTCTTGCCCATATTGAAGAAGCGGTTATCCATAATATGCCCGAAGAAAATCAACGCTGGTATGCGATAAAATTATTTGAACGTGATGAAAAAGTCACGGAAAAGCTGAATCTTTCCGCCGATGTCCGAAAGCATATCGAAAAAGATATTCAGGCGGTAGAATCCGAATTCGATGACGATGCAGAAAGCATTATCGTAAGCGAACGCTATGCCTATATTGACCAATTGATAAAGGATTGTTATCAGAAACATCATACAGGTTCGCTGTCCACGTCGGATAAGATTGACAAGATTGTCACTAACCGTTTATTAGGTCTGCCTGTTTTTGCAGTTGTCATGTTTCTGGTCTATTACATAGCCATGGTTGGTGTCGGTACACCTGCCACCGACTGGACAAATGACAATCTTTTCGGTGACGGTTTTCATCTGTTCGGAATAGGTACAGCAGAGTATGACGAAAAGGCAGAATCCTATAAAAATGCTGTCAATGCTGTCAGTGCCTTTTATGAACTGGATACGGAAGCGGACGACTTTGACGAAACACAAGCATTAAAAGAAATGTCTGCCGTAAAAGGCAAAACCACAGCAACCGTTTCTATCGAAGATGATGAAACGCTGGAAACAGTTGACTACACTGTCTATTTTTCCGAAGTTCCCGAAAATGCTGACGATGATGTCATAGGAATTTCCTATGTTGAAGCGGTATCCTATTTTCAAAAAAACGGATTTGACACACCTGACCCTGCTGAATATGGTATATGGATACCCGGTATTCCTCCACTGGTGGAAAGCGGACTGGATAAACTGGGTGTCGCTGACTGGCTGAAAGGTCTTATTCTTAACGGTATTGTCGGCGGTGTCGGCTCTGTATTGGGATTTGTTCCCCAAATGCTGGTATTGTTCTTGTTACTTGCTTTTCTGGAGGCCTGCGGTTATATGGCAAGAATCGCTTTTGTCCTTGACAGAGTATTCCGAAAATTCGGTCTTTCAGGAAAATCATTTATTCCTATGCTTGTCGGTACAGGTTGCGGTGTTCCGGGAATTATGGCAAGCCGTACCATCGAAAATGAACGTGACAGACGTATGACCATTATAACAACTACCTTTATTCCCTGCAGTGCAAAAATACCGTTCATCGCTATGATAGCCGGAGCTATTTTCAACGGTTCGGCATGGGTAGCCACATCTGCTTATTTTGTGGGTATGACAGCCATCATTCTTTCGGGAATCATGCTGAAGAAAACCAGAATGTTTTCGGGTGACCCTGCTCCGTTTGTTATGGAACTGCCTGCCTATCATATGCCCACCATCAGCAATGTTCTGCGTTCCATGTGGGAACGTGGCTGGTCGTTCATCAAAAAAGCCGGTACTATTATTCTGCTGTCTACCATTGTCATCTGGTTTACCTCATATTTTGGCTTTGCTGATGGTACTTTCCGAATGCTCGCCAAAGATGAACTGGATAAATCTCTGCTTGCCAATATCGGTTCTGCTCTGGCATGGCTGTTTATTCCCTTAGGCTGGGGAAACTGGCAGGCGGCTGTTGCCTCAATTACAGGACTTGTCGCCAAAGAAAATATTGTCGGTACAATGGGTATTCTTTACGGTGGCGGAGAAAATACAGTGTGGCAGACACTCAACACCACCTTTAGCGGTATTACGGGATATTCTTTCTTAGTGTTTAACCTGCTTTGTGCTCCTTGTTTTGCCGCTATCGGTGCGATTAAACGGGAAATGAACAGTGCTAAATGGACTTGGTTCGCTATTTTATATCAGTGCGGATTTGCCTATGCTGTTGCCTTGATGGTCAATCAATTCGGTAATGCTTTTATTGGAAATCCCAATGCTATCGGTCTGATTTTTGCCCTTGCGGTTCTCGGTGTGATGATTTATATGCTGTTTATCAAGAAATACAAGGAAAGTACCACACTTACCCATACGGTAAAAGTAACCGATTAATCTTTATGCAAGGAGGGTATCATTATGTTTGTATGGATTGCTGAAAACAGTGCAACACTGATTGTAGCAGGAATTCTTATTTTGATTGTTTCTGCTGTTATCGTTTCCATGGTCAGAAACAGAAAAAAGGGAAAATCATCGTGTGGATGTGGCTGTTCACATTGTGCCATGAAAAACACGTGTCATAAGCCATAACCGAAAATATTCTTTGCCAATCAACAAAATCCCCTTTCAGACCTTTATGATCTGAAAAGGGATTTTTTCATTTGGGAGAAACAGTGGTCATACAACTACACAATCAATTTGATTTTCACGGGCATATTGTTCGGCATATGACCCCGCTGAACAATGAATAGATAAATTATCACAATTTTCAAAGGCATTTTCTGCAATAGCAGTAACGCTGTCAGGGATGATAACCGTAGTCAGACTGCTACAATAACGAAAAGTGTTTTCTTTGATAACAGTAACGCCGTCAGGAATGGTAATATCTGTCAGATTTTCACACCATTCAAAAGCACTTTCCCCGATAGTGGTAACGCTTGACGGAAGATGAATATCAGTCAAATTACTACAATTTTCAAAAGCCTGTGTTCCAATGGCAGTAAGACCGTCGGACAACGTGACATGAACCAAATTAATACAGTTCCGAAAAGCACCTTCTTTAATGGTGATAACACTGGACGGAATATTGATATCTGTCAAACCTTTGCACCATTCAAAAGCACTTTCTTCAATCGTTCTGACATTTTTGGAAATGACAATGTCTGTCAGATGTTCACAATCCGCAAAAGCGTTCTCTCCCACAACAGTTACACTGTCAGGAATCGTATACTTATCTTCTGTTCTATTGATGGGATAACAGATTAACTTTGTTCTGCCTTTATCAAATAATATACCGTTTTCTGCACAGAAACAAGGATTATCAGCACTGACTTTGATGTCCGTCAACTGATAACACCCCCAGAAAACTTTTTTGCCAATCGTTGTGACACTGTCGGGAATAGTGATATCTGTCAAAGAAATACAACTTTCAAAAGCACTGTCTTCAATCTTCACAACACCCTCAGGAATCGTGATATTTTTCAAAAGACCGGCATGACACAAAGCATATTTTCCGATGGTCATAACACTTGTCGGAATTGTATATTGCTCCCTTTGGGTATTGGCGGGATAATAAACCAATCTTGTCTTGTCCTTACTGAACAAAACATCATCTTCAACACAAAAACACGGATTATTTTTATCTACATCGATGTGGGACAGATTTGTACAATAAGAAAACGCTCCTGTACCAATGGTTGTGACACTTTTTGAAAGACGAACACGGACTACATTTTCACAATAAGAAAAGACTTCGGCATCAATACTTGTTATCCCCTCACAAATCTCAATAGCCAATATTTCTCTGTCAGGTATTTCCTTTTTTCTGAGAATATCTTTGGATATTATTCCTCTTCCTGTCACGGTCAATGTACCGTCTTCCGACAGCACAGCCGTAACATCTTTCACCATTTCTTTCTGCGTTGGTATGTCTGTAGACATTGCTCCACTTGTCGTTTCTGTCAGACTGTTCATACCAGCGTTACTGCACCCACCAATACCACTGACAACAACCGTCAACACCACAGCCAAAACAATAATCCTTGTTCTGTTTTTCAGTGAAAAGTTCATTTTGGTTGTTTCCTGCTACTCAAAATATAGACAAATATACCCATATTGAGAAAATTCCTGTTTCATCGTATCCGATTTTGCCAAAGCTACCATCGT
>CACYBZ010000281.1 GCA_902772795.1 uncultured Ruminococcus sp.
TTTAAAATCCCACAAGGGGCTGCCGCCCCTTGACCCCGCCCACTTTTTTGAAAAAAAGTGGACAAAAAACTTTTGGTTGTCACAGCTATGGATTGTTTCTGGTATTACACATTTCGGGAAATATCACCGAAATTTCTGCCGTCATGAAAAATCAGTTTCGGGTATTCGCTTTCGGAACATTTCATACAGTAATCTATGAAATCACGGTCAAGGGCATCGCCGTTTGCCTCCATGTTAATCATGGCGATATCGGGATAATAATACAGGTTATGGATAATGACGGGAATTTCCTTACCGAAACGGTGACTGAGAATTTTCGACTGATGAATATCCCTGACAGCCTGTATAAGATGTTCTGTCAGCCGTTCGACCGTCTGACTTTCGGGGATATGCTGTTGTCTGAGCCAGATATCTATCATATGTTCGGTAAAATGGTCTTCCCCGAAACAGAAAAGTTCATTCTGTAACCAGTACTCATAATTCCAGCGGACTTCCTCATCACTGACATCATGACACCGTTCACTCTGATAATGACGTTCGGTATTATAGCCGAAGTACAGACGGATATCCTGCTGATTATCATAGTCAAAATCAATAAAGAAAGATATCGCATAAATATCCTTGTCGTTCCACTGGGTGAACTCGTTGAGAAACGCAAACCACACTTCACGACTGATATTCAGCGGAAAAAAGCTGTCATTATTTCCGCTGTTTTTCTTGTCGAATAATCGTTCATAAAAGTTCATATCCACCTCCGCAAAGTCCCCACAGTAAAAAATGCCGTAAATACGGCATTTTCAGGACTGCTGATAGTTTTCGGGCAAATGAAACTGACAATATTCCCCCAGGTCAAGCAGGACAATATCATGACTTGTCTGTCTTTTGTAAGGGAGAACCAGTTTATTGTAATCGCCGTAAAGATAGCGTAAATACTTGTCGTACTCTTTCGGAATGGGAAAGCGATATCCTTCAAAATCCCACTCCATAACTTCATCAAGATAATATTTCGGAAAATCTGCCTTATAGATATTTCTGCCCATACCGTCATACAGAAAACGCGCATTTTTTTTCTTTTCAAAGAAACGCAGGCATTTATACTGAAACCATTCCGTAACGGGAATAGGAAAGATATTTTTAAGAATGTTGGCAAAGAAACTCTGAAATTTATGTTTGTTGTCAATCTGACGGTGATTCCAGCGGTTGAAAATCATGGAACGGAACAGCAGGGTAAACTGAAGATGCAATTTCTTGCCCAGTCGGGAATTGGCGGTCTTGTCGTGGGCAAAGATATCAAAATTCATACCGTTGTGCATAGCGGTATGGGCTTTGGAATACTGTGTGGCATAAATCGTATTGTTGATACGGATTTTGGCAAAGGGATAATGACAATATTTGTCGGTATCGGAGGTCTGCAGAAAAAGACCGTCAGGCAGTTCCTCCCCCACCACCGAAAGAAATTTATTGTAATCTTCACGCAACATCATGATGTCAGCGTCATCGTCCCACGGGATAAAGCCGTGGTGACGGATAGCCCCCAGCAACGTACCACCGCCGAGAAAATATCTGATGTGATGTTTTCTGCATATCCTGTCCACTTCCAGAAGATAGGCAAGCAGAATTTTCTGAATGTTGTCAAGTTTACCCTCATGGGAACTCTGATAAAGAAAGACTTTGTTTTCATCTTTCATGGACGAAATCAATAACTGAATCATTTCGTCCATAGTAACAGACGTCGGACAATCCCTGGCAACCAGTTTCTGATGGTTGAGGGCAATGGCATAACCTGGGTCTGTGTCGCACGGTGTCAGACAGACCTTGCAGTCATCGGGATAGAGGTCAAATATTCTGGCAACCAGCATACCTGTTGACAGGGTACAGTCTTTACTTACCACATTGTAGACATTGTTTTTGGGCAATTTTACCATACTCATAAAGACGGTATGGAACAAGTCGTTGATGTAGGTAAAAGAATACTTTTTTCGGGAACTGACAATTTCAAAAGGTTCGCCCTTTGCGACACTGCGGAACAGCTGTGAAAAGATGTTGTCATCAAAAGCCGTACACGCTCCCAGAAGAACACCTGTACGAAGTATAGTATAGGAAAAATTTTCTTTTTTGGCATAGATGGTTACCAGTGTTTCCAGCGTCTGAAATATCTGACTGACAAAGCCTTCAGGGGTATGCAGGGCAATGTGACCGAATTCATTTTCAGAAATAGCGTAACCCCGTTCGATATTGCCGTAGGTTCGGTAGTCTGACAAAAGAATAAACTGTTGCAGATTTCCCATAGAAAGGCAGGTCAACAGCTGTTTGAGATAGCTGACTTCATTCATGAAAAATTCAGGAGAAAAGTCGGTATATCTGGCACAACACCCCGAATACAGACAGATATCCACCGACAATTTTTCTTTTTGGAGTTCATCAACAAGCAGAAAGCGAAAATCCTTACGTTCAAGCAAAGCGTTGCTGATTTGTTTCAGGACAGCGACATCGGGAGCAACAAGGATAATGTTGATGTTAAGGTCTTGCAGGTCGTTGAGGGCAAAAAGGAAATAAACCAGTGCTTTAGAGAAGAAAGGTTGTCTGCCACTGACACAGACCGTTTTATTTTTGAGTTTCTGATAAGGATAGTCCTCGAAAGTAGCCGTATGACAAGCCCAGTCTGTTTCATACTGTCCCAGAATTTCCGTAATCTTCACTTGTTTCCTCCCTTTCTGTTTTCCTGTCAAGGGCGTTGCCCTTGACAATCCCACAAGGGGCGTTGCCCCTTGACCCCACAAACTTTTTGAAAAAAGTTTGACCAAAAACTTTTATGGCTCACTTCGTTCGGGAAATATTACCTTTAACCGTATGATAAATTCTACAAATTTTTTGCACTCAGGAAAGATTCTGTATTTCTACAATCTTTACAGCACGCTGGATTCCTTCGGTAAGACTGACTTTAGCTGTCCAGCCCAGTTCATTCAGACGGGTGCTGTCCAGAATTTCGGGTGTCTTGTCCATAATGGAAACAGTTCTTTCGATTTCGTCCTCTTTGTTGGCAAAGGAAAGCGTGAGATTTCTTTCAGGAAAAGCCTCGACAGCCGTCCTGGCAAAATTTCTGATAGTCACATCTGAAAGTTCTGTGGCGATATTGTAAGGAAAAACATCTTTGCCGTCCAGCAGAATTTTCAGCAAAGCGGTAGCGGTATCGGTAACATAGCAGAAAGAACGGTAAGGCGTTCCTGCACTTTTCAGAAGAATATTTTCGTTTCTGACAACATTGGCAATAAACTGTGCCCATACCCTGTCGTCATCAAGACTGGAAGCTCCGTAAATATAGCTGGGTCGGGCAATTTTGACGGAAAGCCCATACTGTTGGTGGAAAGAAGCACATAATGTTTCCGATGCTCTTTTCCCCTGTGCATAGCAGTTCTTGTAGGAAGTCGGGTCAAGATAGCCGATATCTTCCTCGGAAATTTTGGGTTTTCCTGTGTGCAGAGTGCCGTATACTTTCAGACTGGATACAAACAATGTAACCGCCTGACATTTTCTGGCATAGGAAAGCACTTTATAAGTACCTGTGAGATTAGCGTCAATCGTTCCCACAGGGTCATGTTCAAAGAAATAGGCACTCGCCTGACTGGCAGAGTGAATCACATAGTCTGATTTTATGGGGGTGTCGATATCTTCGCATACGTCCTGCACAAGCAGGCGGATATCATCACGTTTCAGAATATCGCCGAAACGTTTTTCGGCTTTTTCCTTGTTTCTCACCAGAGCAAGAACTGTGATATTGTCACCGTACAAATCGTTTCTTATCAGTATGGATAATGTCAGATAGTAGGCAATAAATCCGTTCGCCCCTGTAATCAGAACCGTTTTATTTTTCAGTTTTTCCCACGGCAGTTCTGCGTCGGCTACCGTGCGGATATCGTTATAAATATATTCGTGAATGGTATCAGTTATTGGGTAAGTCATACATCAGTTCTTCTTTCGCAAAAATTTCATATCGTCTGTAATAGTAGTACGCTCTCAGAAAACGCATATCTTCGGGTGTGGTGACTTTGATATTATCCCTGTCACCGATAAAAATATGAACATTCTCACCGAGTTCTATCAGCAGTTCCGAACTGGAAATGGGATTGTCAATTCCCCGTTTTTCCGCCTCATCGTGAGCCCATAGAATTTTCCGTAACGTGTACCCCTGCGGAGCCTGTGTAATGAACATTTCGCCTCTGGGCAGACTTTTGTGACAAGTCATACCGTCCTTGCTTTCCAGAACGGAATCTATACTTCTGGTTACGGGAACAGCCGTTTCAAAAACTCTGGCATTCTTGATGCAGTTGGAAATCAGCTGTTCGGACAACAACGGTCTTACCCCGTCACAGATTAATACAATGTCACTGTCATTTGACGAAAATTCCCTGGCACATACCAGACCGTTGTGTATAGAACCATGACCGTTCACACCACCAGGAACAATCTTCTTGACTTTGGTAATACCGTATCTGCGGATATCACTCCAGAGTGTTTCAATCCAGTCTTCCAGACACGCAATGACAATATTGTCTACCTCATTATGATACTGAAAGTTTTCCAGAGTTCTTATGATAATCGGCTTCCCGTCTACTTTCAGAAATTGTTTGGGAACCTGAGCGGTTTTCATTCTTGCCCCTACTCCGCCTGCGAAAATTACTGCTGTTACCATTTATTCTTACCTCGCATTTTTCAATTTGATGTTTTAACCCTTGTCTGACGTTGTTTCCTACAAAA
>CACYBZ010000282.1 GCA_902772795.1 uncultured Ruminococcus sp.
ATACTGTATTTTTTTCTTATCGGTACGTTCGTACACTTCACTCATTTCGGGAATCAACAGCGTGGCAAATGAATAAATCACAATGGCAGGAAAGCCGATAAGAGGCATAACCATTCCCATAATAATACCGTAATCGGTAAGTGCATTTTCTGCACTTTTGCCGTATGTATTCAGTCCTTTGGGAATAGTGGTATTTTCAATAATATTCAGTCCGCTTCGCAGACAGGAACTCAATGTTACCGGTATGCCAATATATAACAGCGGTTTTTTCAAGGAACAACTGTCGCCATGGGAATATTTCCTGACATCAATCCTGTACAGGATAAAGGAATAAAATGCGGTGACAATTTCTGATGCCGTACTTCCTATTGCAACAGCACAACAGGCATAGGCGATTCCTTTCGGAGCAAGTGTACCGACTAGCAACAGAAATATGCTGATTTCCGTTATTTGTTCAAGAAGTTGTTCGCCTGCGGTTTTGTAGGCTTGCCTTACGGAACAGAAATATCCTCGTAAACTTGATGATACAGCGATGAACGGCAGACTGGGAGCAAGTATTTTCAAAGAAAGTGATGTTTCTTTTTGTTGTAAAATGTTTTCGGCAATGAAATCACTGCCAAAAAATAATATTCCGCCTGTTAGCAGACTGATGAGAAGGGAAATTGCGGTGCATTTGAACACGATATTTTGTATACATGATGTTTTATGTAGTGCTATCGCCTGGGAAACCAGTCTTGTTACTAATAATGTAATTCCTGATACCGTTGTCGTAATGGCAAATGCGTATACTGTGATAATTAACTGATATAGTCCTATTGCTTTTGCTCCGATGGTGTTACTCATATAAACCCGAAACATTGTCCCTATAGTCTGCGTAATGACGGCTGTCATGACAAGAAACATTCCGTTAAGAAGAAATTTTTTCATAAGCTATCAACCTCACTGCTAATACATATGTAAAAAATTTTTGTCTTAATACAAGCTTGTCAGATATTGGTTGCATAAATTTATGGATTATGGTATTATGATTACAGAAACTTTACGGAAAGGAATGGGTGTAACGATGGTTTCGATAATAGATTACGGTGCGGGAAATTTACAGAGTGTAATGAAAGCACTGCATTACATAGGTTGTGAATGTGAAATTACCAATGACAGAAAAAAAATACTCCATTCGGACGGGGCAATACTGCCGGGAGTAGGGTCGTTTGGTGATGCGATGAACAGTATGCATGATTGCGGTATCGATGAAACGGTAAGAGATTTTGTTCAGACGGGAAAACCGTTTTTGGGAATATGTCTGGGATTGCAACTGCTTTTTACTGAAAGTGAAGAAAGTCCTGATGTAAGGGGGCTTGGATTGTTAAAAGGGACAATCTGCAAAATTCCCAACGCCGGAGGAACATTGAAAATTCCGCATATGGGTTGGAATTCTCTTGATATCAGAAAAACAGATGGTATCTTTACAGGAATTCCTCAGAATACCTATGTCTATTTTGTTCATTCCTATTTTCTTAAAGCTGATGACGAAAATATTGTTTCTTCTCAGACAGAGTATGGTACAGTGATTGATTCTTCTGTACAGTATCAGAATATTATGGCAACGCAGTTTCACCCCGAAAAAAGCGGTCAGGCAGGATTACAGATGCTGAAAAATTTTGTCAAAATGTGTAAATAAATATTGATGTACAGGACGCTTTTGTCAAAAATTTTTTATTCGGTTTTTTAATTCGATTAGGTCAAAGGGCAAGTCATTTTGTGGAATTTTTTAGGTCGTTGCCCTTAATAGAGGAGAGTTTTTTATGTATGCAAAAAGAATAATTCCTTGTCTGGACGTAAAAAACGGTAGGGTAGTCAAGGGAACGAGTTTTGTCAATCTGCGTGATGCCGGTGACCCTGTAGAATGTGCCATAGAGTATGACAAACAAGGAGCAGATGAATTGGTATTGTTGGATATTACCGCTTCGTCAGATGCCAGAGATATTATGGTAGATATTGTAAGTCGTGTGGCGGACAGTATTTTTATTCCGTTTACTGTAGGTGGTGGTATCAGAACGGTTGAAGATTTTACACGGATTTTGCGGGCAGGTGCAGATAAAGTCAGCATCAATTCTTCGGCCATTAAAAATCCTGATTTAATCAATGAAGCGTCCTATAAATTCGGCAGTCAGTGTGTGGTGACTGCTATAGATGCCAAACGAAACGGTAAAAGTTGGGAAGTCTATATTAATGGTGGACGTATTCCCATGGGAATTGATGCGGTAAAATGGGCGATAGAAGCCGAAAAGCGTGGTGCAGGCGAAATTTTACTTACCAGTATGGATTGTGACGGACAGAAACAAGGTTATGATTTGGAACTCACAAAAGCAGTTTCTGAAAATGTGGGAATTCCTGTGATTGCCTCAGGAGGTGCAGGAGCTTTATCACATTTTAAAGATGCTTTTACTGTTGGAAAAGCAGATGCTGTTCTGGCAGCTTCCCTGTTTCACTTTGGAGAAATTCCCATACCTGTATTGAAAGAATATTTGTTTCAGGAAGATATTCCAGTAAGAATGGCAGGCAGATAGGGAAAAATTTTTAATCTGCAATGAACAAATTTATGAAAATATATAAACAACTATAAATGAGCAAATTTAAAAAGCTACACAAATATTTTGGCTAAAAACAAATTTTCAAGCCTATGTTCTGTACTTAAATCGAGAATTTTCGTGGATTATTTGTACAATATGACGAATATTTAAAAATTTGCTCATTTATAGTAAACAATAAAAAAATAAGTGTACCAAATAAGTTGGCAATAATATAGAACAATAAGATAATTCACAAAACTGTTGTTATCTTTATGATGTGCTTTTAACTTCTCAACTGTTTTGTGACACCACTTACTTTTTCTTCAGAGGTTTTACAGAGTTGTAGTATTTATCATTTTCAGTTTTTAAATTATCAGTAAGTTTAGTGAAACAATTCGTTATCACACCAGAGAAATTTATTTTCATAATTCCGTTATTTGATTAAAAGTTTTCCACCTGTGTGGTTGGAATGATATTCTCATTGTAGAGCTATGACAATGAAAAGTTTTGTCCACTTTTTCAAAAGTGGTGGGGTG
>CACYBZ010000283.1 GCA_902772795.1 uncultured Ruminococcus sp.
AGATACGGAAGATACCAGCGAATTTTCTACCGAAAATGAAACCGTACAAGGCAGCTGGACACTCGCTTATTATGAACGTAATGGCAGACATGTTTCACCAAGAACAGATATTACCTATACGTTCAATCTGGACGGTACATTCACTGTAAGCAATAGCGGTATAGAAAGAACAGGACGTTATTCGTTTAATGGTAAAATTCTTTCGTATGTTTCTGATGTCAGTGGTGAAATCGGTAATTTTACGTTTGATGAAGATAAGGATATTCTGACAGATGAAGACAGCGGAAATGTAGCGGTATTTATGAGGGACGAATAAAAAACGTCAAAAATCCATAAAAAAGATATTAATAATTTGTTAAAATTTTTTTAAACCGTATGTTCAAATCCATTTTCGTTTGTGGTATAATTACGATGGTTGATTATTATCATACAGTAAAGGAGAACAGCACAATGAGATTAGGTAAAAAGACACTGTCTGTGATTTTGTCAGTTGCCATGGTAGCTACACTGGCGGTAAGTTCTACCGCTGTTTCCACATCGGCAACAGAAACAACAAAGACAGCTTCAAGTTTTTCATGGGATAATGCTTCAGTGTATTTTCTGCTGACAGACCGTTTCAATAACGGTGATACCGCCAACGACCACTCTTATAACAGAGGATTGAACCGTGACGGTTCTGTGGCTACAGATATGATAACTGATGCAGGTTGCTTCCAGGGCGGTGACTTCAAGGGAATTACCAGTAAAATCAACGAGGGATACTTTGATAATCTGGGCGTAAATGCGTTGTGGATATCTGCACCTTATGAACAGTCACACGGCTATACGGTCGGTGGTGACGGGGCAAAGAGTTTCCCGCACTACGGCTATCACGGTTACTATCTGCTTGACTATCTCAATACCGATGCCAATTTCGGTACGATTGAAGAATTCAAGGAAATGGTAGATACCGCACACAGCCACGGTATAAGAGTCGTTATGGATATCGTCATGAATCACCCGGGTTACTCTACGATGTACGATATGAATGAATATTCTTATGGTACGCTCAAGAGTGGCTGGGAAGATGTCTATTATGATTTCGGCAATATCAACAGTACGTATTACAGCAAGATTGACTATGACCACAATGCGTCAGACTGGGCAAAATGGTGGGGTACAGACTGGATAAGAGCAGGTATTGCAGGATACGTTTCAGGCGGAAGCGATGATCTGACAAAAGGTGTTGACTATCTGCCCGATTTCAGAACAGAGTCTACAAAGGAAGTAGATATTCCCGAATTACTCAAAACCAAATGGACAAAAGAAGGCACTTACGAAGAAAAAGTAGCGGCAACAAATGCATGGTTTGCCAGCAACGGTTATGCAAAGACACCGAGAAATTATCAGATTTGCTGGTTGTCGGCATGGGTAAGAGAATTCGGTATTGATGGTTTCCGTTGTGATACAGCAAAGCACGTTGAGAAAGACGCATGGGGAGCATTGAAAGCGGAATGTGTACTGGCATTGAAAGAATGGAAAGCCAACAATCCCGATAAAGCACTTGATGATGCAGAGTTCTGGACAACGGGCGAAAATTACGGTATGGCACTTGAACCTGACAGCGATTATTATACTACCGCAGGTTTTGACTCCATGATTAACTTTGAAAACGGCGGAGGTATGCCTGTCATTGACAAACTCGGTGCAAAATATGCCGATTATGCTTCCAAGATAAACACCAATGATAATTTCAATGTACTGACCTATATTTCTTCTCATGACGACAAGATGGCAAATGCAAAGCCAGGAGCAGATATGTACTATCAGGGTTCAGCGTTTGAACTGTTGCCCGGTGCTATTCAGATTTACTACGGTGATGAATCCAACAGACAGAAATTACCGATGGTAAAACTGCCTACAGGCGGAAGACTGGCTTTGAATGACCATGCTCTGAGAAGTTTCATGAACTGGGACGAAATGGATAACGATTTGCTGGCACACTGGCAGAAAGTCGGAAAATTCAGAAGCAATCATGTGGCAGTAGGTGCAGGAGAAAACAGTTTTATTTCCAGCAGTTATACATTGTCTGAGGGCACAACCGGAAATATTGTTGCATTCACCAGAACATATGATAAAGACGGCGTAAAAGATGCAGTAGCGTGTGCGATTACTTCGTTTGCTGACACAGATGTCAATCTTGATGTTTCGTCTGTTTTTGCTGATGGAACAAAAGTTGTCAATGCTTATGACGGTACACAGACAGTTGTAGCAGATGGCAGAGTTACTTTCAGCAGTGGTGCTCATAACACAATTCTTGTTGAGAAATACCAGGAACCTGTTATTGAAAAACCTACAGAAGCTGAAACTTCAACCGAAACCACACCCACAGAAATAACACCGACAGAAACTTCCACAACAGAGGATACGACAAAAACAGAAACAACGACCAATGCCACAACGAACAGTACAGAAAAGTCACAGCCGACAGCAACTAACGGCAACAACAATACAACCAATACGACTAACAACAACAGTTCGTCAAGTACAACAACCACAGGTAAAGTGGCTACAGGTGATTCTTCTGCTATGGCAGGTATGATATCCTTGCTTGTTCTTGCAGGGGCTACCGTTGCTTTCGCAAAGAAAAAAATCAAAGAATAATCTTTTTTGACTTCAGGTAAACAGACAGACTATTTTTATCCGATAAAGATAGAAATAGTCTGTTGTGATATATTATGTAAATTCGGTTCTGTTGTTTTTTGGTGTGCCATATTGATTGTACGGAGAAATAAAAATGTTCTGTTGATTTAAGGGGGAAATCTTATGATAGCAAAAAAGTCCTTGCTGTTCGGTATTATCTTTTTGACAATGTTTACTACTGTCACTTTTCCGGGTTGCGGAAAGCCGTCAGAAAATCAACAGACCGTAAGCAGTCAGTCTGAAAGTCAGCCGTCCGAAGTGCAGAAAGCAGAGCAGGATATATATGATTTTGCAAGCTATGAAAATGATGAAGTATACAATATCCGTAAAGTGAAGTTAAGTGATATGCTTGCGTCAAATTGTGAAACCTATCAGTTTACTTATCGTTCGGATTCTTATGAGATTAAGGCATATGTTTCCTTTCCGACAGAGAAAGTCAGTTCAAAGAAACCGTGTAAATGTATTCTGTACAACAGGGGAGGTAACAGTAATCTTGGCAAGCTGGAAGATGATGATACAGCCAGAATCTGTCTGGCATCGCAAAGAATTGTTGTTGCGTCAGAAATCAGGGGGTCTAACGGTTCAGGGGGAACAGATGAGTTCGGCGGTAGTGATTTGAACGATGTCATTAAAATGATAGACCTTTGCGAAAACTATTTTGACTTTGTGGATATGAATGATTTTTGTGTGGCAGGCATTTCGAGGGGTGGAATGATGACCTATATGACCGCAAAGCAGGACAGCAGAGTAAAAAGGATTATTGCTATTTCTGCAGTAAGTGACCTGTTCCGTTCTTACGAAGAACGTGAAGATATGCGGAAGATGTTGTATGAATGTATCGGTTGCACGCCCGAAGATGACCATTCTGCCTATGAGAAACGGTCGGCGAGTTACTGGGCGGACGAAATAAAAATACCTGTATTAATTATTCACAGCAAGCAGGACGAAAGAGTTTCCTATCAGCAAGCCGAAGAAATGTATAACAAACTTAAAGACCACACAGACTGTACGTTGATTTCTCGTGATGACAATGTTCACGGAATACATCAGGAAGATTTCAGAACGATTCTGGAATGGTTGACAAAATAAAAAACGGAGTTGATTTTTATGAAAAACTATGTCTATAAACCAAAGGGAGTATGTTCCCGACAAATCACTTTTTCGCTTGAGGACGGTAAATTGCATAATATAAGATTTATGGGCGGTTGTCCCGGAAATCTGAGTGCTATTTCCAAATTGCTGGAGGGTGCTGATGCCCAGCAGACGGTAGAATTACTCAAAGGCAACGACTGTGGCGGTCGGGGAACATCTTGTGCCGACCAGCTTGCTCTGGCAGTTGAGCAGGCACTGAAAGATTAAAGGGCTACCGTTCTTTAAAATCCTGTGTCAAGGGAGTTGCCCTTGACAATCCCACAAACTTTTGAAAAAGTTTCTACCTGTGCGGTTGAAATGATATTCTCATCGTATAGCTATGACAATGAAAAGTTTTGTCCACTTTTTCAAAAGTGGTGGGGTC
>CACYBZ010000284.1 GCA_902772795.1 uncultured Ruminococcus sp.
TCGGACTGTGTATTTTCTTTGGCAATAATCTCCCGTGTTGGTTGAAAGGATATCCGTTTATTTTTTCTGATACTGCCGTAAGTACGTTCAAATATCGCCATGAGTTCCTTATCCTGTTCAAAGATATCAAAGTGTCGGTGTTGAACGTTGGTATTGGAATTGACGGTAACCGTATCATTTTGAGGATTTGACTGATTACCGACAAGTACGCCTGCCACGTGCATATGCTGAAAAACTTCATTCCATTTCACAATATGCCCTGCTCCATGGGAACAGAATACGGAATCACAGGGATTGAAAATATCGTTTTCGCTGTCATAAGCCATCTGAGCAACGACTTCCTGTGTATTGTGACAAGGTGCATAGCCTTTCAGAAAACAAGACAGTCTGCCCTGACCGTGGGTATACTGAACAACTTCCTTATGATAGTCACGCATAGTAGAAACGGGAGCAATACCCGTCAGAACAGTAAAACCGTTACTGCTTTCTGACGGGGTAAACGTACCGTGCATAAACTGCATATCCGACATAGCCTTACCGATATTTTCGTCAGGAACTTCCAGACGATATTCATAGACAGGTTCAAGAAGAATGTTGTCGGCCTGCATCAGTCCCTGACGTACTGCCCGATAGGTTGCCTGACGGAAATCTCCGCCTTCCGTATGTTTGTTGTGTGCTTTTCCTGACACAAGCGTTATGGTAATATCGGTAATGGGTGAATTTGTCAGAACACCTGTATAGATTTTTTCGGAAAGATGTGTCATAATCAGCCGTTGCCAGTTTTTGGCAAGAACTTCTTCACGGCAGTCTGTCTTTAATGTAATACCACTGCCACGTTCGGACGGTTCCATTAACAGATGAACTTCGGCATAATGCCGTAACGGTTCAAAATGTCCGACCCCCTCAACCGTATTGGCGATAGTTTCTTTATAGATGATATTGCCTTTTCCGAACTGTATGGCATAGCCAAAACGTTTCTGTACAAGCGACCTGACAATTTCAAGCTGTATTTCTCCCATAAGATGGATTTCCAGATTATCGTTATGGGGATTCAGTTCCACATTAAGCTGAGGGTCTTGTTCTTCCAGTAACTTGAGTTCTTTGAAAGCGGTATGTTTATCCTTGTTTTCAGGTAACAGGACAGTATAGGTAAGTACAGGTTGCAGTAAAGGCATAACGGCACTGTTTTCTGCCCCCAGCGTATCACCGCACTGTGTGAACGTGATTCCTGTCAGAGCACATACCGTACCGCTTTCGGCAATATCAGCAGTCCTGAACTTTTCTCCTGAATACAGCCGTATCTGATTGACCTTTTCCCCGTTGAGATTTTTTTCACTGGGCAGAACGTCTTTGACCATGAGTCTGCCACCGGTTATCTTGACAAATGTAAGACGGTTACCCTGTTTATCCTGTGTGATTTTAAATACTTTTCCTGCAAATGATTTTCCGTATTCGGGCATGACAGTATATCTGTCAAGTACTTCCAGAAAATCGATTACTCCGTCCAGTTTCAGTGCTGACCCGAACATACAAGGAAAAATTTTTCTGTTTTTGATTGCCCGAATAATCCGTTCGTCATTCACCGTCTGAGTTTCGGAATATTCTTCAAAAACAGCTTCATCACAAAGAGCAATACTTTCATAAAAGTCTTCTCTGGGAATATATTTACTGAAATCTATACAGTCATGATCCAGTGTACTTTGTAACTGGGCAAGAATTTCTGATTTGCGTGTATCGGGCAGATCCATTTTATTTACATAAATAAATACGGGAATATGATAACGATGTAAAAGTTTCCATAAGGTATGGGTATGTCCCTGTACACCGTCCGTACCGCTGATAACCAGTATAGCATAATCCAGTACCTGTAAAGTTCTTTCTGTTTCCGCTGAAAAATCTATATGTCCGGGAGTATCCAGTAAGGTAAATTCTGTATCATTGAAAGTAAGTATTGCCTGTTTGGAAAATATGGTAATCCCCCTTTTTCTTTCCATCTCGTCATTGTCAAGAAAAGAATTTTTATGGTCTACCCTGCCTAATTTTCCGATATTTCCCGAACAATATAACAGTGCTTCTGTCAGAGTTGTTTTTCCCGAATCCACATGAGCCAATATTCCTACAGTTATCTTCTTCATTTTTATCACACCATTGATATTATTTTCCAAAAGAATTTACGACAGCACATTCTTGCAAAAGTCTGTCAGAAATGTTAAATATTCAGGATAGTCATTACCGA
>CACYBZ010000285.1 GCA_902772795.1 uncultured Ruminococcus sp.
ATAAATTTCGTAAAAAAGACTGTAAAAATATATTGATATAAATTGCACAAATTGTATTTGTCAGTTTTGTGGTAATCACGAAAAAATGACTTTTAATTGACATTTATCCCATAAAAATATATAATTATTCTGTTATGGCTGTCCACAGAAAATGCGGTATAAGTAAAGAGGAGTTTGTACGGCTACCGTGTTTTCCGATACAGTAAGATAAAATTCCGCAATGGAGGTTGTAAGAGTTGAAAAGAGTTGCAAGACCCGTATTCTTCATCATTGCAATCCTTATACTCACACTGAGTTATTTTGCGACTTTTGGTATGCACACTCAGTATGGTGACATTGATAAAACAGTCATCAAAGGTATCAAGGATATCCGATGGGGAATAGACATTCGTGGCGGTGTTGAAGCTACATTCAAACCCGCAGACGGTGTCAATGCCACAGACGAAGAAATTGAAACGGCAAAGTCAGTTATTGAAACAAGACTGGTTTCCAATAATATCACTGACTATGAATTGTATGCCGATTCAGCAAGTGACAGAATTATTGTCAGATTTCCCTGGAAAGAAGACGAAACAGAATTTGATGCCAGAAAAGCTATCGAAGAAATTTCGGCAACAGCGCAGCTGACATTCCGTCCGGGTAATTCCTACGCTTCGCAGGATATCGATGCAGACGGCAATCCTGTATATAAAACGCCCACGGGAGAAACCGAAGAAATTCTTATGGACGGTAAGAATATAGAATCAGCAAGAGCAGCATTGGACGGCACAAATTATGTGGTAGAACTTGTCCTCAAAGATGGTTCTGTTTTTGAAGATATTACCACAAAGTATTTGCAGAAAACCGTTTCCATCTGGCTTGATGATATTATGATATCTTCGCCGAATGTATCTTCTGTTATTTCCAATGGCAGAGCTGTCATTACAGGACTGAAAGATGCAGAAGAATCACAGGATCTGGCAACGAAAATCAATGCCGGTGCATTGCCTTTCAAATTGGAAACCACCAGTTTCGGTTCAGTAGACCCTACTCTGGGTGAATCTGCATTGGTAGCTATGGCATATGCGGCTGTTGTTGCCCTTGTCTTTATGACCATTTTCCTGATTATCATGTACAGACTTCCCGGTGTTATTGCCGTAATTGCGTTACTCGGACAGCTTTCTCTTTCGGTTGCGGCTGTTTCAGGGCTGTTTACGGTCATTCCCAGTTTCACAATGACATTGCCCGGTATTGCCGGTATGATACTTTCCATCGGTATGGGTGCTGATGCCAACATCATCACCGCTGAAAGAGTAAGGGAAGAAATCAGGACAGGCAAGACTATTGACGGTGCTGTTATGGCAGGTACAAAAGGTTCGTTCTGGGCAATTTTTGATGGTAATGTCACTGTCATTATTGTTGCTATTATTCTGTTGTTGGTATTCGGACCTGTCAATCTTCTTTCAGCGATTTTCGGACCCTCTACGACAGGTACGATTTATTCATTCGGTTACACATTGCTTGTCGGTGTTATTGCTAACTTCATTATGGGCGTTGCCGCTTCAAGACTGATGTTGAAATCGGTATCAGGAATTAAATTCCTGCGTAAAAAATGGTTGTTCGGAGGTGCCGGTAAATAATGAAAAAGATACTTAACTTTACGGGAACTTCTAAAATATTTTTCTGTATTTCCATTGCGATATTTGTTATCGGTATTATTTGTAACTGTATTTTTGGTGTTACACTGGATATTCAGTTCACCGGTGGTACGATATTGCATTACAATTACATCGGCAATATCGATACAGCAAAAATGCAGTCTGTTATACAAAAAGAAACAGCTGACAATGTTACATTCAACATAAGCGAAAACATTACCGTAACGGAAGACGGAGCTCAGTTACAGAACGGTTATCTGCTTGCGGTACAGTTTTCAGGAAAAAAGACCATTACTCCTGAAGATATGGATAAAGTTACCAAAAAGTTACAGGAAACATATCCTGATAACAAATTTACACAGCTTGAGTCACAGTCGGTAGAATCCTCCATGGGCTGGAAATTCTTCCTGAAATGTATTGTAGCTGTCGGAATTGCCTGTGTATTGATGGTTATTTTTGTTGCTATCCGTTTTCAGAAAATCGGTGGCTGGTCAGCGGGTGTAATGGCACTGGTTGCCTTGTTCCATGATGTGCTGATGATTTACTTTACCTTTGTTATTTTCAGAATGCCTATCGACAGTAACTTTATCGCTGTAACATTGATGATTTTAGGTTACTCGCTTAATGATACTATTGTTATTTACGACAGAGTAAGAGAAAACAGAAACCGTATGGGTGGTAAGAAAATCGACTTTGATTTGTTGTTCAATAAGAGTGCTACACAGGTATTCAGAAGAACAATCTGTACATCAATTACCACATTGGCAGCGATTTTTGCTGTATTCATGTTTGCCCTTGTCTTTAATATCAAGTCGGTTGTTACCTTTGCTTTGCCGATGATGATGGGTGTTGTTTCGGGTTGTTATTCTTCTATCTGCATTGCTGGTCCTTTGTGGGTAATGTGGCAGAAGCATAAACTGAATAAGAAAACTGTTTCTAAAAAGAAATAAAACGATTTTTAAACAGATTAAAGCGACATATCGTTTTGATATGTCGCTATTTTTCGGATCAGCAGAAATCAAAGAACATTTCACAGTAAAAAGACGTATGGGGTAATTTATTAACAATACATTAATTTCGCTTAAGAAAATTGACAATAGGTATAAAAAAATGTTATCATTACAAAAGTAAGAAAGTAATTTATGGAGGTAAAGAGGAAGTGGAAGATTTATATATAAAGGAACTGGCGAAAAAATGCCGTGAAACCAGTACGATTGATTCTGAACTGTTTTCAAAATACGATGTGCAGAAAGGATTGAGGGATAAGAGCGGTGTAGGTGTTCTGGCAGGACTGACCAACATTTCCAGCGTGATTGCCTCGAAAGATGTGGACGGGAAAAGAGTTCCCTGTGCGGGACAATTACTGTTTCGAGGCTACTCCATTAAAGACTTAGTCAAAAATTCCAACAAAGCAGAACATTTTGGATTTGAAGAGGCAATGTATCTGATATTGTTCGGTGAATTGCCCACTAAAGAGGAATATGATGCTTTTAAGAAGCGTCTGGGTGAAAATATGGTACTCCCTGTAAGTTTTACCAGAGATGTTATTATGAAAGCACCGACAAAAGATATCATGAGTTCGATTACCAAAAGTGTACTGACATTAGCAGCTTATGATGATAAAGCATCAGATATTTCCATAGAGAATGTATTGCGGCAGTGTATTCAGTTGATAGCGGTTTTTCCTATGTTGGCAGTCTATGGTTATCAGGCATACAATCATTACGAATGTAACGACAGTTTATTTATTCACCGTCCTGACCCGACTCTTTCCACAGCGGAAAATACTCTGCGAATGTTGAGAGCCGATATGCAATATACAGATTTGGAAGCAAGAGTGCTTGATGCAGCACTGATTCTTCATATGGAACATGGCGGAGGTAACAATTCTACATTTACTACACATGTTGTTTCCTCAGCAGGTTCAGATACTTATTCTGTGATTGCTGCGGCATTGTCGTCATTGAAAGGGCCTAAGCATGGCGGTGCTAATCTGAAAGTTGTTGAAATGATGAACGACCTGAAAGCCAATGTTGACGATATTACCAATGCAGACAAAGTAAAGGTTTATCTGGAAAAAATTCTTGATGGTAAAGCCTTTGACGGTAAAGGTCTGATTTATGGCATGGGACACGCTATTTACTCCGTATCTGATCCAAGAGCACAGGTATTCAAAAAGTTTGTCAGAGGTCTTGCTGAAGAAAAGAACATGGATAAAGATTTCAAACTGTTCTCGATGATAGAAGAGATGGCACCAAAGCTGATTTCCAACAAACGCAGAATGTATAAAGGTGTCAGTGCCAACGTAGATTTCTATAGTGGATTTGTGTACAGTATGCTAGGTATTCCGCTTGAATTGTATACCCCTATTTTTGCGATTGCCCGTATTGTGGGTTGGAGTGCTCATCGTCTGGAAGAACTGATTAACGTGGATAAAATTATCCGTCCGGCTTATATGAGCCTTGTCAAAGAGAGAGAATACATTGAAATAGAAAAAAGGAAATAAAAGAACAGCCGAAACACTGTTGATGTGTTTCGGCTGTTCTTTTTGATTTAAGGGCTTCGCCCTTAAAAATCCCATGGGGGACTCTGTCCCCTCAACCCCTGCCCACTTTTGAAAAAGTGGGTCAAAACTTTTTGAGGTTCACGGTGTTTGGAATGTTTACTTTGTATCCTCCGAAATTTGCAACAAGCAAATTTCGCCCAAAAGTTTCGGTCAAGCCTTTTCAAAGGCTTGCGGGGTTCAGGGGCAGAGCCCCTGACAGGAGTTCGGTGGCAACGCCCCTGATACAAATTCCGTTGAAAATCACGGAGAATATTCATAACAGTTCCACGTATAAGGAATACCATATTTATTACTGCGTCCGTCAAGTGTGTAATCACCGTAACAGAACATCTCTACCTCATCAATTCTTCTGTACAGCAATCCCCAGATACATCTGTTGCTTGCATGATGTAATTTTACCCAACTTCTTTGTAATTCGGTTTTGTTGACATAATTAAGATTTCTTTCTCCGTTATGCCAACAGTTCAACAAGGCTTCACTTACTGCACCGCTGGTTAGATAACCGGGGCCGAGATTGTAAACAAACAAAACCAGAGCATCAAACTGTTGCTGATTGAATTTGATATCATAGCGTTCCATAAAATTATTGACGGAAGATGTATAAATACTGTCATTGATATCGTTTACCATAAAAGCAAATGCTTCTTCTTTAGTCATGTCGTTATAAAATTCTTCACCTGTCAGAACAACATGTCCGTAACCTGTCGTGGGTGTGTCATAGACAAGCGGGTCATCATATACCTGGTCGGAATAACCTTCAAAAGTTGCATTAATTGCCAGCATTTCTTCACTGCCACGCCGTCTTAACTTGGAAACTTCTGATGACGATGTGACATCAGATACTACTACTGTACTTTTTCCGTCCGAACAAGTAGCATAACTACCGTTATTCTGATACATGGAATATGCTGTAACGGGATATTCTCCTGCGGAAGAGAAAGTATAGTAACCTTTCCAGATGTAGCGGTTACCAGAAGTGGACAGAGATTTTTCCGTAGCATCTACCGTATGAATTGTACCGTTGACATTAACATTAAATCTTACCGATGTGCGGTACATATCAGTAATGGCAATCAGGGTGACTTTCTGGTTTTTAGAAGCAAAATTCGGGGAAGAATAGCTGAACCTTACAGGGGCTAATCCATCGACAATCAAAGCACAGGTCTTTTTTGAACCGTAATAGTCTGCTGTGATAATGGCAACACCACGTTTATGTGCAGTGACAAATCCTTTAGACGTAACAGTTGCAACAGAAGTATCTGAAGAACTGAATGTTGAACCCATTGATTTCAGATACAATGATTTTCCGTTATTGAGGGTATATTGTGAATACGGTAAATAAGTATCGGAAGAATAGTAGGAGACATTTATTGTGAATGTTTTGGTAATTGCTCCGGCACGGGCGGTAATGACAGCACTGCCACCGCTTTTTCCGGTAACAATACCGTTTTCATCTACGGTAGCAACGGAACTGTCAGAACTGGAAAAAGATACAGGTGTGTCTGACGGGGTAACAGTTGTCTTTATGTAAGCGTGATTGCCTTTAAGAATAGAAGTAGCTGTTGCACTTGCCGACATGGAAACCACTTCTTCTTTTACATGGATTTGACATTGAGCAGTTTTTCCGTTATGTGTTGTCAGTGTGATGGTAGCCGTACCCTTTTCTTTAGTTTTGACGATGACTTTATTATCTGAACTCAGATAGGCTTCTGCGACACTTTCATTATCCGATGATACACACAGTTGTGAAGAATAACTTCCTGCGGAGAAACTGTGTTGCAGTGTTTCTGTTTTGCCCGGGGCAAGTGTCAGGGAACTTTTGGCAAAAGAAACTGATGTCGGAGCGTCTTTGACAACAACAGAACATTTTGCACGAACATTATTGTAGGTCATAAAAACAATAGAATAACGTCCCGGTTTCAGGGCTGTTGCCAGACCACTTGATGAACCGACAGGCATTCCCAGTGAACTGGAAGAACAGAAATATTTATGATAAGCAGTTGCCTCTTTGTTGATGTATGCTGAAAACTGATATCTTTCACCGACACCCATTTTCAGATAACTGGCATTGATGGAAACCGTTCTGGGAGCTTCTTTTACTTTCAGTTTACAGATATAGGTATCTCCGCTGTCAGGTTTGCAGACAATGCTGGCTGACCCTGTTTGTAATGCAGTAACATATCCGTTTTCATCTACAGTGACAACACGTTTGTTGGAGGAAGTCCACAAATATTTTTTATCTGCGGAATAACCTTCAGGAATACAACGGTAAGTTTCTCCTATACCGAGTTCTACAGTAGTATCGGAAACTTTCGTTCCCATAGAAATGGTCAGGGAATATTTGTTTTCTCTGCCTGATGGGGGAACAGTGGCAGAAACGGTAGTTAATTCGGTTGGTTTCTCTGTTGGTAAGATTTCACTGTCAGAAGCAGCATTATCGGTTGTTGTTTCTTCGGTTATGGGTTGGTCGGACTGTGCAAATTCCTGTACAACATTGCTTTCAGAAATTTCTGTCAGTGGTGGCGTTTCTTCGTATGCGTATCCGCCTGATACAAATGTCGACATCGACAGTGCCAGTGTCAACAGGACACTTAACATTCGGCGTTTACCGTTTTTTCTCATATTACGACAATCTCCTTTTATTAGGGTTATCATTTATTATAATGAATACTTAAAATTTTTCAAGTAGATAGAAGGTTTTTAC
>CACYBZ010000286.1 GCA_902772795.1 uncultured Ruminococcus sp.
AAAACAGCTTCTTCCGTTCCATGAAAAATACGGATAGTTTCGTTTATTTTCGGAATGGTAATATATCCCATCATACCGTTGTTTTCTAAATTCAGAATACTGTGATAGCTTTCGGGAGTTATAGGTTTTCCCTCTGCATTGACAGGGGGCTTTTCATACCCTGTCGATACAGCAAGTCTTTTGTTATAGCTCTCTGCCTCCTCAAACAATGCGTTTATTTTTTCCGCCTGCATTTTACTGACTGTATCATCATATACAGCAATGGCACGACTGGAATTTCGTTCCATTAAAAATTCACTGAGTGACGGATAAACAAGGATTCCTATTCCAATAAGCACAATCACTATCCTAATCAATTTTCTTATTCTATCGTCCATATTATTCAACCCTTTCAGGAGTTTAAGGGCTTTGCCCTTAAAAATCCCATCAGGGGCTTTGCCCCTGAACCCCACAAGCCTTTAAAAAGGCTTGACCGAAACTTTATGTTTGATTGCTGAATTCAGTTTAGAAAAATCCACTAAAAAACGTCGTAGATTAATCTACGACGTTTTTTATGTATGACAATTCAGTTTTGGGAAAAATCTATTTTTTTGATACCATAAATCTTTCTTAAAAAAAATCCGAGCACTTTGGGATTATCAATAACAACCATTTTCATCATAAAGAGAACCCTCCTATTTTCTGAAAGCCGACACAGAAAGTATACATAGCAGTATAGCACAAATCACCACCGAAACTTTACAGGGAAGTACGGTTCCCATAATCAGGCCAATACCTAATACAAGAACATAATTACATTTCCCTTTGAATTTTTTTCGGTAACAACATCTCATACACTTTCACCGCCTGAAGCTTTTAATACATAGTATGGTATTTCTCAAAATGCGTTACAAATTAATTTTTCGAGCCAGTCGCATAATATCTCTGCTGTCAACAAGTCCGTCATAATTCAAATCGCTTGCCACATACTGCAAATCGTCCAGGTCACCGCAACGCATGACATAATAACATTGCAACTTCAGGTCATTGAAATTGACATTACCCTCTCCTGTCAGTTCGGCTTTTACCGAAATCCGATAAATTTCTACCACTGCATCTCCGTCTTTGACAGCCATGGTATACCCTGTACCAAGTTTACCGCTTGTTTTGACTGTATTGTTTTTATTGCGGAATTCCAGCTGATAATGTCCTTTTGTAATATTTTTCTTAAACACAGCAATTGTTGTTCCGTCGGGAATATCCCAGATAATATTCCTGTCAGCGTCGACCCGATAACCATTGATAGAAAATTCTTCATCATCGTTTATGTTTTCTGCCGAAGAATAACGGTTACTATAAGCGGTATTCTGTGACGGATTGTTTGTAACGGGATTTACCGTAGAAGAATGATTGTCAGGTAATGATGATGGATTATCATCAACAACCGTATCTTCCTCATACTGACGGAATGTAAATTCCTCACTGCTGACAACTGCTAATTTGCCACTGTCAGAGAGCAGATAGGCAACATTATCTTTACTGCACATCTGTGCATGCATACCATAATTGATAGGGTATGCGACGTAGTGACAATCCTCAGACTCAAATACTTCAATACCTCCGTTGGTATACTTACAATAATGTCCGTTTATCATACAGCCGTTTCTTTCTCCCTGAATTTTACTGGAAAGAAAGGTTTTTGTATTCATGTCGGTCATATTTCCCGAATAGTCAAAAATGACATTATCCGATATGGTAATACCCGTTCTCATATCCACAGTGGAAAGTATACATTCCGGATTCGCATTCTGACGTATATCTGTACGGTAGATGTTGTTTCTGCCAAAAAGATAGAACTGTCCATCGCTGTTGTTGATAGTATAATCAATGATTTCTTCACCTACGGAAAAGGAATAAACTTTTTCGCCATAAAGATTAAGACAAACAAATGTATCGGCAATATCATTCGTCATAAAACAGACACGGTCATCAGATACACAAAAACGGTATGCAGAATTGATGGAGTCCGTATCAAGTGTATAGTGGTACACGCTGTCATTTTTTACAGAGTACTGATTGAGAACAATTTTACCGCTGTCAGCAGAAAGGGCATAAATGTAGTTATTATTGACTGTCAGATTTTTTACCGTTCCTAACACAGAAAACGTTACATTTCGACATTCATTTTTCTTTACAATAGAAGCATTAATTTCATTGCCGTTGTAACGTACAGCATAAACATTGACATTGTCCGTCATTAAAACATAATTTCCGCCTGAAATCTGATAAGACGTTACCGCATAACTTCTTACATCATACATCAACACACATACCAACAGAACAGCTATCCAAATCAAAATAACCTTTCCCTGTATTTTTGCGAACCTGTTATGACATACCATAAACCTGCACCACCTTTGAACTTTATTCTATCGCCATTCTATCACAGTGTGAGAAATTTGACTGAAAATGGTGCAGGTTTATCACCTGTTCTTCCTTGAAATTCATATTTTATTAACAATTCACACATAAAAATATGTTATCATTCAGCCTATAAGTAAATAAATAACTGTCTTATAGGAAAATATTTATTAATTTTCACGATAATTACTGCAATATCCATTCATCATAACACGGTCTTTTTGTCAGGAATTTTCCATTGCAGGTTTCCGCCAAAAGTGTCAGATGAATACTGTCGGAACTGACAAGTCACAGTGAAAATCACACAACAGTATATTTCAGGGATAAATTCCTGAAACACGCAAAATATCTTGATGAAATTTACAAAAAAGTAAATAAATTTGTGTTGTAATGCCTTTACACTTTAAAACAAAAGTGCTAAAATTAAAAAGGATTTACGGAGTAACTAAGGTTTATCCGTTTTCTGTTTAGTTATGAACCCTCAGGGTATTAATTTATAAGGAGGAAAATTCCAAATGGCAAGGAAAATGAAAACCATGGACGGTAATAATGCTGTCGCTCACGTTGCGTATGCCTTTACAGA
>CACYBZ010000287.1 GCA_902772795.1 uncultured Ruminococcus sp.
TGAGTTATTCATCTTCACATTTCCTTTCAAACGCATATTTATACTGCTAAATTATAACATTAATCAAATTTACTTGCAATATTTTGTGGATTATTTTTTTAGTGATTTTCCCTTTTATCCCGCCGTAACGTACACAAAGGAATGACAGGAAAAAAACCGTATATTTTCCGCTTTTCGGCAAACAGTAGTCATATGGATATTATTTGTTCAAAGGAGTTTTATTATGAGGTTAAGAACAAAAGTACGGCTTATCAGTTTTATTTCGGCATCGGTACTCATCATACTCAGTGCCTGTATTACGGGATTTTATCTGGCAAACAGTTATAAGACACGCATTCAGTATTCTTATCAGCGGTCGTTGAGTCAGCTTTCCGACTATGTTTCGTCCATGAAGACAACGCTGGAAAAGGGAGCATATGCCAATACTCCCCCTCAGCAATACGGACTTGCCTCCAAGTTGATGGTACAGGCGGAGGGGGCAAAGAATGCGTTGAGTCAGCTTCCTGTTTCTGAAAGCGACAGTGAGGGAATTCAGAAATATCTGACACAGGTAGCGGATTTTGCTTCTTTTTCGATTGGCAAGCTTTCCCGAAAGGAAACATTGAGTAAGGACAATCTGAATGCCTTGCAACAGCTTTCGGAGTATGCCGATGATATCGCCCCGAAAGTGGAAGAACTTTCTGCACGTTTCGGTGACGGCAGTGAGAGTATAGGGGAGAACAACGCCCTGAAAAATAATCTGGAAACCCAGAACCGCCTCGCCGAAAAATCAGGCTTTGACAACAGTTTTCTGAGTGTCAGCAAAAGTTTTGCCGACTATCCCAGTCTGATATATGACGGACCTTTCGCCGACAGTGTGCAAAGAAAAAAGCCACGTCTGACAGAAAATGAAAAGGCTGTTTCACGGGAACAGGCACAGCAGAAACTGGCCGATTTTCTGCATACGGATACACAGAAAATCCGCTATCGTGAAACACGCAACGGGAATTTAGCGGTCTATGTTTTTTCGGCACAGGATATGTATGCGACGGTTACGGTAAAGGGAGGACACATCTGCGAAGTATTCAAAACAGATACTGTTCAGGGGGAAGCGAAGTATAACTATGAACAGATGCTCAACAGTGCTTTGCAGTTTTTCACCGCACGTGAACTCTATGACATGAAAGAAAGCTATTATGTCATTCAGAACGGTGTCTGTACAATTAATTTTGCTTATCAGAAGGACGGTGTTATCTGTTACGGTGATTTGATAAAAGTGGGCGTTTCGGATACGACAGGGGAAATTGTGAGTTACAATGCAGAGGGATATATCATGAACCATACCGACCGTACTTTTATGCAGGCAGACATCACCGCTGAAAAAGCAAAGGAAAGTGTCAGTCCGTTGCTGTCAGTGGTGAAAACGGAAAAGGCACTGATTCCGATGGACAACGGTAAGGAAATTCTTTGTTATGAGTTCACCTGCAAGGGAAAAGATAAAGAAAATGTACTTGTCTATATCAACTGTCAGACCGCTATGGAAGAGCAGATTTATATTTTGCTTCAGAGTGACGGCGGAACATTAGTCATGTAAGTTTCAGTCTGTTCTGAATGGTTGCTGAAAAGGTGACAGACTGGGTTTGTTTTTCTGACACAGTCTGTTGCTGACAGGCGGATAAACCAATAAAAGAAAATCTTTTCCTGTACGGATATCCGTGGTATAATGATTCTGAAATTTCGGAGAAAAGATTATCCGTGAAAAAGGAGCGGTGATATATGGCTTTAGACGGTGCTTATTTGCGATATCTTTGCCATGAACTGAAACAGAATGTTGTCAACGGCAGAGTGGAGAAAATCTATCAGCCGAACAAAGATGAAATTGTACTCACGCTGAGAAACAGTAGCGGAGCAACAAAGCTGTTGTTGTCTGCGAGGGCAAACAATCCCCGTATCAATATCACAACAGATGTACCGGAAAATCCCAAAGTTCCGCCGATGTTGTGTATGTTGTTCCGTAAAAAGCTGTGCGGAAGCAGACTGGCAGATGTGCGTCAGCCACGGCTGGAACGAATTTTATTTCTGGATTTTGACGCTACCAACGATTTCGGCGAACCCATTACCCTGACACTGGTCATGGAAATTATGGGAAAATACAGTAATGTCATTCTTATTGACGATAAAGGGACAATTATTGACGCATTGAAAAGAGTGGATATTTCCATGTCGTCACAAAGACTGGTGTTGCCGGGGCAGATATATGCCATGCCACCGCAACAGGACAAAATTGATATTCTTGACGGTGATACAGAAGCGGTTACCCGAAAAATTATCGGACGTATACTTGATAAGAAAGTCGATACGCCGTTACATAAGGCACTGCTGAATGCCGTTCAGGGTGTTTCACCGATGGTATGTCGTGAACTGGAGTTTCTGACGGGAAAAGGTGCGGAACTGACTTCGCAGACACTTGACAGGGAACAGCTGAACAGACTTTCCTTTTTTCTGACAAGAATGATTCGGCAAATCAGGTCTGTTGACGGTGTGCCGTGTATGATAATTGTGGACGGCAAACCGAAAGACTTTTCTTTTACGGAGATTACCTGCTACGGAAAATTATCGGTAATCAAACGCTATCAGCAATTCAGCCTGTTGCTGGACGATTTCTACCGTGAACGGGATACCGTGGAAAGAATGAAATCCAGAACACAGGATTTGTACCGTTTTCTTGTTACCGCAGTGGAAAGACTTTCCCGGAAAATCAATTCGCAGAGTCTTGAATTACGGCAGTGTGCCGACCGTGACGAATGGCGGATAAAAGGCGATTTACTGCAAGCCAATCTGTATCGTATGGAAAAAGGTATGGCGAAAATAACAGTCGAAAATTATTACGATGACAACAACCCCGTTACGATTGCGTTAAATCCTGCTCTGACACCTTCACAGAATACGCAGAAATATTATAAAAATTATCGTAAAGCCAAAACCGCCGAACAAATGCTCACTGTACAAATCGAAAAGGCAAAAAATGAACTGGAATATCTTGAAACCGTCATGGAAAGTCTTGCCAGAGCAACTTTGGAAAGTGAACTGGCTGAAATTCGTCTGGAACTTATCGAACAGGGCTATCTGAAACCGCCTAAGGGAAAACAAAAGAAACTTTCGGCATTGCCTCCGATGAAATTCACGCTTTCTGACGGGTCTGAACTGCTTGTCGGCAGGAACAATAAACAGAATGATAAACTGACATTGAAAACAGCGTCTAAAAATGATATCTGGCTTCATACCAAAAATATTCATGGTGCTCATGCTGTTCTTGTCACTGACGGCAGAATGGTGGACGACAGCATTATTATGGAGTCTGCTCAGATTACCGCTTACTACAGCAAAGCCAGAAACAGTTCACAGGTTCCTGTAGATTATACATTGGTGAAACACGTCAGTAAGCCGTCAGGAGCAAAGCCGGGAATGGTTATCTATGTCAAGAACAAGACGGTTTATGTTACCCCGAAACGCCCTGATAATGCCTGACAAAACAGCGATACTTTTTTCGACGGGTTGTTAATCAATTCCCCTAAAGATTTTATTTCTCATGAACTTACTTTGACAAAAATATTCATTGTATCGTGATATGATATTTTCAAGGAAGGTATATCATGGAGAAAGGGGAAGAAGGGTTATGTTGTTCAATGCAGAGTTCAGAAACCGATTACACTACATTCCGCTGGAATATATTATTTCCAACAGAATACAGCCCAGAAAGTATTTTGACCCGAAAGAATTGCGGGTACTGGCAGAAAGCATTGTCCGAAACGGTCTGCTACAACCTGTTATCGTGAGAAAATTATCGTCTGAGGAATATGAGCTTATTTCAGGAGAAAGACGTTACCGGGCATCATTGATGGCAGGGCTTGATGATATTCCCTGTATTGTGCTGAAGTGTACAGAAAATCAGTCTGTAATTTTCAGTCTGTTTGAAAATCTGCAACATGAACAACTCAATATGTTCGAGGAAGCAAATGTGCTGAAAATGCTGATAACAGACTGTCGTATGTCAAAATTGCAGATTGCCAAAAGACTGGGAAAAACAGTATTGTCAATATCAGATAAACTTATGCTTCTGGATTTCACTTCGGAAGAACAGCAGTTCGTGATTGACCACCATATTTCTGAACATCATGCCAGAGCAGTGCTGTCACTGGACAGGGATTTACGGCAGAATGTTCTGGAACAGATTGCTCAACATTCGTTGAGTCTTTCTCAGACAGAACAGCTGATTTATGAAATTTCCAAATCCCCCGACACGAAACAACAGAAAAATCAGCATGAAAGGTTTATTATAAAGGACGTAAGGATATTTCTGAATACTTTCGCCAAAGCTCTGGCTCTGATGCAGTCCAACGGTATTCCGGCACAGAGTATACAGACCGAAAATGAACAATACATTGAATACCTTGTCAGGATTCCGAAAGAAGCAGTCTATGGCAAAGGAAATATCTGTGATTAAGCGTACAAGTTTCCACTCATACCCATTTCCTTATCTGAAAAAAGTAAGACCCTTATGACA
>CACYBZ010000288.1 GCA_902772795.1 uncultured Ruminococcus sp.
AAAATTTCGGTCAAGCCTTTTTAAAGGCTTGTGGGGTTCAGGGGCAAAGCCCCTGATGGGATTTTTAAGGGCAACGCCCTTAAACTTAACGTAACGGATAAAGAAATTCTGGTGGATTGTCTTTTGTGGTATCGGTAAAAATACTGTGGAAATCGGCAATAACATCGCCAAGTTTCATACTTTCCTGATAGAGGTTGTTTCGGGTACACCACACATGATTTTCCCTGACGGCTTTGAACTCCGCTAACAGACTGTTTTTTTCAATGAGTTCATCAAGACTTTGCAGGTCACCGCTTGTGGTGCTGTTGTAAATAATGAAATCAGCATTTCTGGCAGTCGTATAGAACTGTTCCATTTCCATGGTAACGGTGGAAAAATTTTCGCTGTCCAGATTTTTGAAGATGTTTTCACCGCCTGCCATGACAATCATTCTGGAAATATAATCATCGGATTTTCGGGTAACCACCTGTCCTGCATTGTTGATATAAAAGTAAGCCACACTTTTCTGTGTATTGTCGTTCTGAATATGGTTGACTTTTTCTGCCTGTTCGTCAAAAAGAGGGTCAGCCTTTTCACGCTGACAAAGCATTTCCGCATAGACTTTAATCCATTCACTTCGCCCCAGCGGGTGCTTTTCATAACTGGAATAATCAACGAATACCGTAATCCCCAGTTCTTCCAGCTTTTCCTTGACATCGGGAGTGTGTTCAATCATTGTGGATTCTATGGCAAGGCGACAATTTTCGGAAAGTAAAAGTTCATAATCGGGCTGGCGATATTTTCCGGCATAGAGCATATCGCCGTTTTCCAGTGCTTTTTTAGCATAGTCGATATACCAGTCATCGGCTTTTGTTCCCGTAAAGCGGACGGCTTTCCCGCAGTCCAGAGCGTCAAAAAGCCCCATAACCGCTGTGGCAGGCAGATAAACATTTTCTATAGGTATTTCAATGATTTTTACATTACGGTCTGTCATTTCGGGAACGGTTTTTCCTTTAGGCACAAGAAGGCAGGAAATTCCTTCAGCCGTATGAATGACGCTGTAACCGTTGTCATAGCGGTCTATGGCGAACTGTGTGGCAAAAGTATTCTGTACTCTTTGCGAAAAGGTCAGTCCGTCTATGGCAAGCGGTGTATCGGGAATTTTGTCTTTTTTGACACACGATGACAATATCATAATCACTGTTGTCAGGAGAAGCAGACAGCAGACTGTTTTTTTTCTGTTCATTCGTTTTTCTTCTTTCTTATACGGTTTTTCGCCAGCGACAACACTATCAGTAATACGCCCACCCCTAAAAATATCATCGGTGAAATATTGCTGTTGTTGTCTTGTTCTGCCGTTTCTGACGGAAAATGCAGTGTGTATTCTATGGTATGCGGTGTACTCATGGCGGTGGTTTCGGCTTTGACGGGAATATCCTTGTCAAGTTCCGCCACATCTATCACAAACAAGGCATTGCCCTCTTTGTTTACAGGATAGTACGGTTTTTCTGCTACTTCCATATAGTCGTAATGTGAACTGCTCCATTCAATTTCTGCCTGCATTTTTCCTTTTTCCACTGTGAGCTTTGTCGGACTTTTGACGGTTGCCCGTCCGCTACCGCCCTGTAACTTTACCTGTATACTGTACTCGCCGTCTGACAGCATGAAAAACACCTCTTTCAACAATAAAAATACACTTTTACCCGCAAGTAAAAGTGTACGACAAATATACATATATCCCTCTTTGTTTTTTCGGATATATGTTGTTCCTGTACTGCCAGTTACTCGTGACATTGAACATTCTCCCACTGTCATGCCCGAAATCTGTGAACACAGATTTCGCCCTGAAAAGTTTTGTCAGACTTTTTCAAAAGTTTGTGGGGTTCAGGGGCAAAGCCCCTGACAGGGGTGCGGGGGCGGAGCCCCTGCTTGTTCGTGTACGCAATAAGGCAGGTCTCCCGACTTGAATATCCATGCACAGAAAATGCCTTCCCGATGATTAGTCAGTGACGTATATTTTTTCTGTACTCCTTAATTACGGTGACGAGTTCGTACAGGATTTGCACCTGTTTCCCTTTTCATCTGACCCGTTTCCGAACAGTTTCGGAATGTCAGACACCTTATTCCTTATTCTGTTTTACCGTATCATATCACAGAAGTTTGTTTTCTGCAAGATGTTTGCCCAAAAAAACACGGTTTACCAACCGTGTCTTTGTGAAGTACTCACCGCCTATAGAGGGCGAGGGACTTCTTGTCTATTTAAGTTAAAATTTTTCTGTGTATTCCACTTCAGTGATTTTTGTGCCGTCTGCGTTGTTGAAAATAAACCTGAAAGTCAGACTATCCGTATCAACATTGTTTCCTACAATCTGAATAAATTGTGAACACATACTTTTGATATATTCCTGATTGAATGTGTTTTCCAGAGTCTGTTTGACAATAGAAACAGTGCTGTTATCAATCTGTTCTTTGTAGGTATACTCATAAACTATAGTGTTCCCGTCGAGGTAAATTTTGTAAGTCAGGTCATCTGTTTCATGAGGCTGGCTGTTGAGTGCTTTCTGGAAATCTTCATTGGAAAACAAGTCCTGTATACTGCTGAAAACTTTAGTTCCTGATGCTGATGATGTCAAAGACTGTGTGGTTTCTTCTTTTGTGGCAGAACTGTCTGTATTGGTATCTGCTGTTGAACTGTCATCGGTATCTGCTGTTGAACTGCCTGTGTCGCTGTCTGCTGTGGAAATATCGTTGTCACGTTCTGTTACCGATGTACTGTTGTCATTGTCTGTAATATCTGAACCGCCTGTGCTTTTTTTTCCGCAACCGAACACCGTAAGCGAACAGAGTAACGCCATACCGATAATAATAGCGGATTTCATTTTTTTCTTCATCAGAAATACCTCCGTAAAAATTGATTACAAGTTCAGAATATCATGAAAAATGTTTTTTGTCAACGAAAAGATATATTCTTGA
>CACYBZ010000289.1 GCA_902772795.1 uncultured Ruminococcus sp.
AATACCCAGTTCAGTCATCTGGTCAATGGCTTTCTGCAAACGGTTTACCGCAACAGGATATTCTGCACGGACATAGAAATAACCTTCTGATGCACCGATAGCATAGCCGGCAATCATCATACCTTCGATAACAGCAAACGGATTACCCTCAAGAATGGATCTGTCCATAAATGCACCGGGGTCACCCTCGTCACCGTTACAGACAACATACTTCTGGTCAGCAGCGTTGGCATAAGCAAATGACCATTTACGGCCTGTCGGGAAACCTGCACCGCCACGGCCTCTCAGACCCGAAGCAAGTACCTCATCAATAACTTCTTTCGGAGTCATTTTCAGAGCTCTCTGTAAGCCCTTGAATGCACCGTGACCCATAGCTTCGTTGATATCTTCTGCATTGATGGTACCGCAACCGTGTAAAGCAACTCTCTTCTGCTTTTTGTAGAAGTTGATATCGTCCTGTTTCTGTACTTTTTCATGTGTTACGGGGTCAACATAGAGTAATCTTTCTACAACCTGATTGTCCATCAAGTCTGTTTTTACGATTTCCTCAACGTCTTCGACTTTAACCAGGCGATAGAGTGTATCTTCAGGGAATATCTTGACGAAAGGACCCTGTGAGCAGAATCCGAAACAACCAACCTGATTGACGGTTACCTTATCGGTAAGACCATACTGAGCAATCAGTTCGTTGAATTTATCCTTGATTTCATCGGAATGGGAAGAAAGACAGCCTGTACCACCGCAAAGCAATACGGCACGTTTTCCGCCATAGCCGTTCATTTTATTGTTCAAACCTTCGGTACAACTGGCAAGTACGCTGTCAAGCTGTTCACTAGTTCTGATTTTCATGATTTAGACCTCCTTATCCCTTTTTACGGTACTCGTTGATAACTTCCTGTACCTGATTTACCTGCATTTTGGGGTAAACCGTGCCGTTGATGGTAACAGCGGGAGCGATACCGCAGGCACCGATACAACGCAGAGCATCAATAGTAAACATACCGTCTTCGGTGGTTTCACCGGGTTCGATACCGAGAATTTCACAGAATTCATCAATAATACGCTGAGCCCCTTTTACATAGCAAGCGGTACCCAGACAGCAACCGATGATGTATTTTCCCTTCGGTTTAAGAGAGAAGAAAGAATAAAACGTAACAACACCATAAATTTCAGCAACGGAAATGCCTGTTCTTTCCGAAACGAGTTCCTGAACGTCAATGGGAACATAACCGTATTCCTTCTGAATGTCACTGAGAATCATCATGAGCGGTGTTTTGTCATTTACATGTCTGTCACAAATTTCGTTAATCTGCTTGACAGCTGCCTCACTTAACTTTTGCATAGCAACCTCCTTAAATATAAAAACACTAACAGCCGACACAATCCGTATGTACCATTTATGCCGACCGAACTGCCAAAAAAATTTGTCATTATCCCTTTAGAAAAACGTTGCCATCGCAACAGAAAAGGAGTATAATAACACGAGATACCCCAAACTGACTATCATGTTTCTTATTACCAATAATCAACATAAAATCAATCATAGTTTCTCATTTATTGTTATTTTAACATAATACCGAAAATAAAACTGTTGCGGTTGCAACAAAAAATAAGAAAATTTCAATAGAATTATTGTAAAAAAAGAAAAAAACAGTTAATTATGACTAACATAAATTGTAAAATACAATAGCAGGGCAGGAGAACAAGGCAGACATGAATCATATCAAAAATTGCGAGTCAAAGAAGTACGCCAGTTTTGTCAAAGGGGATACGATACTTTCGTTAAGTGGTGGTAGCGGACTGATAGGGTTACTGCTTGAGGGAAATGCAAGTATTGTCAGCATAGACGAAAACGGACATGAAAGCATTTCAGATTTTCTGAAGGCGGGTGATGCTTTCGGGGAATATATTTTTATGCCGTTGGCATCATTGGAATATATTGTGGTTGCAGAAAGTGATTGTCGGGTGATGTTTGTCAATTTCAGAAACGTCATGCACAACTGTCGGAACAACTGTGAAAATCACAGTGAACTGTTGAAAAGAATGTTGCTTTTTACCGCCAGCAGAGCACAGTCAATGTCGATTCACGTGAGCATATTGAGCAAGAAGTCACTGCGAGAAAAACTCCTGGCTTATTTTGAATATTTGCGGGGAAATTCAGAAAACGGTGATGAAGTAATCATACCCATAACATTCGAGAGATTGTCAAGCTATCTGGGAGCGGACAGAAGTGCTTTAATGAGAGAAATCCGCCGAATGAACAATGACGGGCTGATTTTGTCCAAAGGACGGAAAGTTACTTTACTGCGTTGAATGTTCCGACTTTTGAAAAAAGTGGGTCAAGACGTTTTGTGATGCACAAAATAAAGTTGTCCTTTCAATTACAACAGAGGAGCAATCAACCGCATAATCCGTCCAAAGATTTTTACCAATATATTTTCGTGCTTTACGCTTTCCAGAGTGACTTTCTGACATTTTTCCAGTGTGTCAAAGAAATCGTTTTTGATATCGGGCAGGCAATCTGTTCCCCATAGAAAGGTAGCACATTCAAAATGATGGTACAGACTCCTGTAATCAAGATTGATAGTTCCTACCACAGCCTTGATATCGTCTGAGAGAAAAACTTTGGCATGAACAAATCCGGGAGTATACAGATAAATCTCCACACCTGATTTCAGTAATGGTTTGAAAAAGGTCTTTGCCAGAAAATAGACAGGTTTTTTATCAGGAATACCCGGTAAAATCAGTTTTACATTCACACCACGTTCGGCACAATATTTTATAGTGGTCAGCATAGCGTCATCGAGTATCAGATAAGGCGACATGATATATACATACTCATGGGCATGGTTGAGAATATCCATATAGACTTTTTCGCCTACTTTATCGCCGTCCAGAGGATTGTCACCATAGGGAACGGCATAGCCGTTGTTTTCCTGCACTTTCTGTGTCAGACCGATGTAATGGGAATAATTGTCTTCTTTTTCTCCCACCGACCACATATTCAGAAACATTACTGTCAGATTATCAACAGCTTGTCCTTCAATTCTGATGGCGGTATCTTTCCAGTGTCCGAAACGTTCAATGTGGTTGATATATTCGTCAGCGAGATTAATTCCGCCGTTGAATCCGACTTTACCGTCAATAACAGTGATTTTTCGGTGGTCACGGTAGTTGTAATGCGTGGAAAGAAACGGACGCAAAGGAGAGAACATCTTGCATTTTATTCCGTAGGTACTCAGAAGTCTGGGGTAATTATAGGGCAAGAGTGAAATAGCACAAGTGCCGTCATACATTACACGGACATCAACGCCTTGTCTGGCTTTTTCGGCAAGAATATATAGAATACTTCCCCACATTTCGCCTTCATCAATAATGAAATATTCGATAAAGATAAATTTTTCCGCTTTTTTCAGGTCTTCAATCATGGCTTTCCAGTACTTTTCGCCGTCGGGGTAGTAAGTAATTTTATTACCATCTGTTACGGGATAAGTTCCGTTGAGGTTGAGATAGTGAACCAGCTGAAATGTTTCAGGTGTTTCCTTTTTCAGCTGTTGAGCAATGGCGGTATTTTGCGGAATGATATTTTTATGTTCCTGTGTGATACGGATATAGCCTTTCATTACGGAACGGTTACCGATGTTGGTTTTTGTGTAGAGATAGAACATTGTTCCGAAAAAGGAAGTTACGGATACAATCAGAATCCAGGTCAGTTTTGAAGAGCTGTCCATATTACTGCTGGAAAGATAGATAATGACAATAAAGTTGAACAGTTCCACACCACCTACAATTTTATAGAGTAAGGTGGCAAAAAGAAATTCCGCTACCATAAAACAAAGAAACATCATCAGCAGTAATAAAAGAATAATTCCCGTTCTGCTGAAAATAACCCTTAATACCCCCTTTTTATGTTTGTTGAGCAAGTTGAGTGTTTTCATATTGTCCTCCGTTTTTACAGATTGTCTTTTGTCTGCATTTTACCATATTCCGAAAATATTGTCTACCATGCAAATTTCTGCTTGACAAATATTCCAATTATCAATAACATACATATTATCTGAAAAAGCCTTTAACCTGAATGGGCAATTCATTCCCACGCCTTTAAGGCTGACTTTTCCTTGACAACATAAATATGTGTTGCTAAAATACACATATGGGGTTTCCAAAAGTTGTTCGTAAGACAACAGTACCGTAGGGAGTACGGGAAGGGTTTGCCTCATAAAAAACCCATAGCCTCGGAAAC
>CACYBZ010000290.1 GCA_902772795.1 uncultured Ruminococcus sp.
CAGCCTCACTTTATATTTAACACACTTACTGCTATCCGGGCATTGTGTAAAAAAGATCAGAAGGCTGCTGTGCGTACAATTGGTCTGTTCAGCGCATATCTTCGTCAGAATTTAGAGTCCCTGAATCAGTCGGAGCTGATACCGCTTTCAAAAGAACTGGAACATACCCGTATCTATACAGAGATAGAAATGATACGTTTTTCAAATATCCGGGTAGAGTATGATATCCGGGACGAAGAATATGGTATTCCCACACTGACAATTCAGCCGATGGTTGAAAATGCTATCAGACATGGCATACGTTCGCGTACAGAGGGAATTGTCAAAGTCACAACTTTCCGTCAGGGTAATGAACATCTGATTGTCATTCAGGACAACGGAACAGGTTTTGAAAAGATGCCTGCCAAGAACGAAAACGGAAAGCATATCGGTATCAGAAATGTAAGAGAACGGCTGGAAAAAATGTGCGGCGGCAGAATGGAGATAGACAGCAAACCAGAGGAGGGAACGAAAATAACAATTCGCATACCCGCAAGTACGGAGAGGAAGGAATAATATGAGAATCGTGTGCATAGATAACGAATCGTTGGCTGTGGAAGATACAATTGAGATATGCAATGACTTATCTGCAGACATATCGGCAAAGGGTTTTGTCAGGGTAAATGAAGCATTGGAATGGATAAAGTCAAATCCTGTGGACATTGTTTTGCTTGATATTGATATGCCTGAGATGAACGGTATTACATTGGCTGCCCGTATCAAGCAGATAAAGCCTGATATGATAATCCTGTTTGTGACAGCCTACAAGGAATATGCATTTGACGCATTCCAGGTACATCCAAGCGGCTATCTGCTGAAGCCTTTGCTGCCGGAGATACTGCAAAAAGAGATCGACTATGCTATGTCTGCCCATACTCAAACAGCAGTACCGCACATTGAGGCCCGAACCTTCGGCAATTTTGTTCTGCTTGTAGACGGAGCCACGATCAGATTTAAACGCTCAAAGTCTAAGGAATTGCTTGCATATCTGATCGACCGCCGGGGTATGAGCGTCAGCCGCAAAGAAACAGCCGCTGTTTTGTTTGAGGACGCGCCGTATGACCACAGTCATCAAAAATATCTTGACGCAATCATACGCTCACTTCGGGATACGCTGCGCGAGTATGGTATCTCAGAGATACTGCAAATGGAGAGCAAAGGGCTTCGCATCGTTCCCGAAAAAATCAGCTGGGATATGTACCGCTTTTACAGAGGTGATACGGAAGCGATAAAAGCATTTCGCGGAGAATATCTGATGTCATACGCCTGGGCAAACTTCATAGAAGCGGATATGCGTTCTAAATTGGAAAACACAACCAACTATGACTTGCAGTAAATAGAATATCGTTAAAAAGCCAACGAATACGCTGTTTTTCGCAGTGTACCCGTTGGCTTTTTTAATTCTGTCCGGTTTATTCCCTCTTTAAACCATTCAGGAATTCCGTTTTTACGACAAAATTTCAGAGTATATCATTTTTTTACCAAATCAAAATCATTTCTTCTTATGTCAATTTCATAAACAGTCTTTTCACCGCCCGGTGATTCGATGATAACATCTGTTTTACCGGATTTTTTTAATACTGCATGAAGCATATAAAAATGATCTTCTTTTGTTTCGCCCTCATTTACATCAACATTAAGCGTACCGAAGCTTTCATCCGATAAATACACTGTATAGGACTCGTCAAAATAAACTTCACTTTCAGCGTCACACGTCATAAGTACAGTATCATATACAACCGGGTTCCATACTGTCATCAGTGTAACAAAGCCTATCAGTGCCGCGCAGATAATCAGGCCTGTAATTCGTGTTTTTTTACCGCTGAATATCGCCAGAATATATATTATCATCGTGACTGCACAGAAAATACAGCTCAGCAAATGCTTTGGAAATGAAAAAATTGTGTCCCCAAGAAAACCTCCATAATGAAAAGTCAAAAGTATCAGTACGGGTGTCAGGATAAACAATCCCCACCATTTGTCTTTTTTGAGATAGTAGCCGATAAATCCCATTGGGAAAGTCATTATTGTCCATAATATCCAATTTTTGTAATAGCTCATGATCTCCCAGCCGGCAAACGGTACTTCAACAAGATATACCAACGGCTGACTTATCAAAAAGAATACAAAGCATTTCAAAGCTGAATCCAGATTGCTTTTGGAGTTCATTATGATAAAAGTACCCAAAAACACCCACACTTCAAAGGATATGGCAATATCCCTGAAAGACGTATCCAACAAAAATGGCACCTGATTTATGAGTCCCGTATATACCCCCGTAACCACAGCTAAAATGATGACCTTAAGCCAGGTAAGATTGATTCCGCCGAAAATTTTATGCAATGCTTTCATAGAAATTTTCCTTTCTGTCTTTTTTACAGTTCCGAGAATAGCATTTTTTCTTTTCTGGCAATGCAGTTTACAATTTTTCCTGAAATGTAAGTTAATTTACATTCTACATAAAAACTGTAAGTTACTTTACACCTCAGGCATATATTGCAAATTGTTTTTGCCTGAAATTTATATTATCATATAGTCCGGGAAATGACAACCCCCAAAAAAAATCTTAATTTTGCCGATTTAAGGGCTTTTTTGTCGGAAGTTTGATGGATAAGGGGTGTTATAATAAATCAGAGTTGATTGTATATACTCTGAAAAATGACAAAATTTACAGTATCAGGGGGGCTTATATGATATGAAAGGTAAAATATTCAAGCGTGCGACTGTTACGTTTCTGGCTCTGTCCATGGTCGGAACAAGTCTGCTTGCCGACATCGGCATTGTTGGACTGTCTGAAGATTTTTCTCTGACAGCAAATGCCGCGGACACAGAAACAGTAACACTCCATTTTTTTGATTCAGCAACCAGCAAACTGGAGGACATCAATATTCCGATAGATTCGGAATATACATTCCGTTCGCCTCTCGAGGTGTTCAAATCAGACAAGATACCCGATGGGTATAGATTCAAATATTGGAAGCTATCAGGATCGGATACAAAGTTTTATGAGAACGAAACGATAACAATGACTCAGGAATATTATCAGCAGAATTTCGACCCATATGATAG
>CACYBZ010000291.1 GCA_902772795.1 uncultured Ruminococcus sp.
GATTCACCGTATCTCAAACAAACTGACCGCACTGTTCTGCCGTCTTGCGACAAGAAAAACTGTGCGTAAAGTCTTTGCAGCTGCCTGTAAAACAGAATAAGACAACGTGCAGCTGTGCAGATCATTTCAGTGATATGCACGGCTGCCATTTTTCGTATTTTATTGTTTCTCAAAATATTTATGTGTCTGTCAGAAGGTAAAATTAAATTTCTGCTAACACCATTCTATGTTTTTTTTGATATACCAATCAAAGAATCTCTGCTTTATCAAGCACAGCATATTCAAACTGTTTTTCTTTGTAAGTATCAAATGTTCCGATAACAGTAATGTTTTGACCAATTTCGGGATAATCTTCCGGATAGCTGTATTTATCTGTTGTACGGAATTCAATTCCCTGACTACAACAGGCTGTTGCATCAGGGATGATGCATGCAAAATAATCCTGTCCTGTTTCTTCGTCATGATAGGTTGCCAGATTTCCAGTCATTTTAACGGTCTTTCCACGGTAAGTATCAGGATTTGTGACAATATTGTAAACCTCAGCATAGACCATCGTGCTGCTTAAAGTAGTCAGGTCAAGATCAGCCTCTCTATCGATTGTACTCTCGACAATATTGGTAACACTTTCTGATGTTGATGCTGTATCTTCACTGTCGGTTGAAGATTCTGTCAAAGAGTTCTCACTCATGTTGCTGCTTTCCTGAGATACTTTTTCTGACAGTTCGGATGTATTCTGATCAGGATTCGAGCAGCCGGACATAATCGTGAGTAACAAAGCAAAGACCGATACAATGCATAACATTGATTTCATTATGCTTTTCATGAAGCAGTACCTCCACATATTTTTCCGACTATACTTGAAACCAGGAAAGCTCCTATATCAACAGCTACTATTGTAGAGCCAACAGGAGTTCCTGCCAGAATAGATACCAATATGCCGATAAGGGCACATACAACTGAAAGAACAGCAGCATAAACTGTTACAGAAAAATAGCTTTTGAAGATACGCATTGCTGATAAAGCAGGAAAAATCACCAGTGCAGAGATCAGCAGAGAACCCACAAGATTCATAGCAAGAACAATGATCAAGGCGATAATAATGGCAACAATAAAATTATATGTTCCTGTCCGGATTCCTGTTGCTTTTGCAAAACTTTCATCGAAAGTAACAGTGAATATTTTGTGATAAAACACAACGAACACAGCTAAGACAATAGCGGAGATTCCTATACAAATCCATACATCCTGTTCCTTTAATGTAAGAATAGAGGTTGATCCGAACAGAGTACTACATACATCACCTGCTACATTTGCAGATTTTGAAAACACATTAATCATAAGATAACCCAGTGCCAGAGCTCCGACGGAGATCATGGCAATGGCAGCATCGCCCTTTATTTTTGTATTCTGACCGGTACGCAGAAGCAATATCGCAGAAATAACAGTAACCGGAAGAATAATCATCATCTGATTGGTCACGCCCACAACGATTGCAATCGCCATTCCCCCGAACGCAACGTGCGACAGACCATCACCTATGAAGGAAAAGCGTTTCAGCACAAGGGTTACGCCCAGCAGTGAAGAACAAAGTGCGATAAGCAGTCCTACTATCAGCGCATATCGTACAAACGGGTATGACAGATACATCTGAAGCTTATCGATCATTTCAGTCATTATCTGCCACCTCCGACACGGTAATAAACGCTTTTGCTATATCGGATTTTACATAGGCAGTTGTTTTTCCGAAGAATAATTGCTGACCATTTCCTATGTGAAGAATATGGGAGGCATATTTTATAGCTGCGGAAATATCATGCGAGATCATTATGATCGTCACACCCTGTTTATTCAGATTCTGTATCAAATCATACATTTCCGTTTGTGCCTTAGGATCAAGACCTGCTGTCGGCTCGTCTAACAGCAGAATTTCCTGTGTTGCACACAAAGCTCTTGCAAGAAGAACTCTCTGCTGCTGACCGCCGGATAATTCTCTGTAACACTTTTTTGACAGGTGGATGATCCCTAACTGTGTCATGGTACTTTTTGCAAGCTGTTTTTCGGTTTTATTGTAAAACGGTCTTAAACCACGCTTTGCAAGACAGCCGGAACGAACAATTTCTCTGACCGATGCCGGAAAATCCTTCTGGACATCTGTCTGTTGAGGGAGATAACCTATCCCATTTGTCCTGTTTTCCTCATGCCATACAATTTCCCCACGCATCGGCTTTTGCAGCCCAAGCAAGGTTTTTATCAATGTACTTTTTCCGGCGCCGTTTTCTCCTACAATGCATAGATAGTTCCCGGAAAAAACAGAAAAGTCCAGCTTCTCCGCAACGGTAGTATTATCATACCCAAGCGTCAGATCTCTGCATAATATTTGTTCAGCCATAGATATACCTCCCAAATATCAGTTCAGTGCAGATTTCAACACTTCAAGGTTTTTCTGCATAACGGAATAGTAGGTCACACCTTGTTCAACTTGATCGCCCGTCACAGACTGAAGTGAATTCATCTCTGCAATTCTCTGATCCTTGCTCTTGGTATTTTCTTTTATCGTTTCAGCAATCTTCTTATCTGAGTTTTCAATGGTCAGAATTGCTTTTACTCCTGTTTCATCAACCTTTCCAGCAAGGAAAACAATCGTTTCAAAGCTTGCCTCTGTTTCAGCTGAGCAGCCGACAAATGCCGC
>CACYBZ010000292.1 GCA_902772795.1 uncultured Ruminococcus sp.
TTAAAGTTTCGGTCAAGCCTTTTAAAGGCTTGCGGGGTTCAGGGGCGGAGCCCCTGATGGGGTTGAGGGGCAAAGCCCCTCACAGGGTTGCAAAAAAATCGAGTGGGCAATTCATTTGCAACCTTACGGGTTGAAAATGAATTGCCCACTCGAATCAAATATATTATTAAAAGGGAGATGAAAAAATCTTGTTGTTGTCTTTCAGTGACTATATAATAACCTTATTTTTTGTACAAATTATTAATTATCGTTAAACATTACATTAATATTAGCAAAAAATACCGTTCAGATTTTCTTTTTACGGACAAATGCCCCTCTGGGAATGGCTGTCTTACAGGGAACAGTCAGTTTTTCCATAGCGTGGGGGGCAGACTGTACAGTTTCCCCAAGATGATTGATAATCTGCGTCACCGTAAAGGTGAACGGTTCGCCCTCGGGAGGCAGAACATCAAGCACGTCACCCACAAGAAACTTGTTTTTCTGTGTCAGAAAAGCCATACCGTTTTCATAGCCGTCGCACATTGCCACGACATCATATTCACGGATATAACCGCCGTCATGATGAACCTGCCCGGGTTCTTTACCTAGGAAAAATCCTGTACTGTACTGACGGTGACTGATTTTATTCAGTTCCTGTCGGATAGCGTCAGGCAATACATAATTTTCGGGGTCTTGATAATAGCGGTCGACGGCGTTGCGGTAGGCGTAGGTCGTGACAGCGGTATAATAAGCGGATTTTGCTCTGCCCTCAATTTTCAGGCTGGTAATTCCGCTTCTGACAAGTTCGGGAATATAGTCAATCATGCACATATCTCTTGAATTGTAAAGATAAGTACCGTCATTGTCCTCCTCAATCGGAAAATATTGCCCCTCTCTGTTCTGTTCAAAAAGATGGTACTTCCAGCGACAAGGCTGAGTGCAGTCGCCACGGTTGGCATCTCTGCCCGTCATGTATGCCGATATCAGACATCTTCCGCTGAACGATACACACATCGCCCCCTGTACGAAACATTCAATTTCGAGTTCTCTGGGAACTTTTGCCCGTATTTCGGCGATATCCTCAAATGTCAGTTCTCTGGCGAGAACAACTCTTTTTGCCCCCATATTATAAAGAACATTGGCAGTATGATAGTTCATAATTCCCGTCTGTGTGGACATATGGATATCTGTATGGGGAGCATATTTCCTGGCGAGTTCCATAACGCCGATATCGGCAACGATAACAGCATCTGCCTTTGCACTGCTGAGCATTTCAAAGTGCAAAGGCAATCGTGAGATTTCCTTATTGTCGGGAACGGTATTGCAGGTCACATAGACCTTTACGCCCGAAGCGTGTGCCTGTTCGACACACTGTCGAATTTGTTCATAATCGAAATTTTTGGAGGCTGTACGCATACCGAATTCTTTTCCGCCGAGATAGACGGCATCTGCACCGAAGCGGACAGCTGTCTGAAAACTTTCCCATTCACCGCACGGTGACAGAATTTCGGTAGGGTTGCCATGTCTGAATATTGTCATATAGTTCCTCCTTTGCGAATTTATGATAAGGTAATTATAACAGATATTTGTATTTTATCAACTGCCCGCAGACGTGCAGAAAAGAAAATTCTGTTTTGGAAAATCAAGCGAAAATATTGTTGAATTTAACCATTTTTTCTTTAGGAAATTGTCCTTTTGCCTATAAAAAGAGGTTGAATTTAGGCAAAACATAAAATTGTTGTTACGAAAAAAAAAGTTTTGTCTTTTTTATTGAAATCAACAGAAGTCTGTGTTAAAATAGCCCATAAGAGGTTGGAATAAAGTAAAAATAATAGGTATATTATACAAACATTCCGATTTACCTTAAAAATTCATTTGACAAAGGAGAGAAAAAAATCCTATGAGAAAACTGACAAGACTGGTTGCTGTATTTATGGCGTTGTGTCTTAGTGTTTCTGCGGTAGCCCTTTCAGGTTGTAACAGTTCGGGTGGCAGTGACAGCGGTTCGGGAAGCAAGCTCAGCAGTGATTCCAAAGTCGACACAAGCGGTGTAAAGGAAATTTATTACCTTAACTTCAAACCTGAAATTTCTGACAAATACGAGGCTATTGCCAAGAAGTATGAAGAAGAAACAGGTGTCAAGGTAAAAGTTACCACGGCAGCATCAGGCGAATATGAAAAGACATTGACCACACAGATGGCAAATGCAGACTCCGCACCGACAATTTTCCAGATTAACGGACCCGTAGGTTATGAAAACTGGAAAGATTACTGTGCAGATTTGAGCGGAACAAAACTGTATGAAGCTCTTTCGGATAAGTCACTTGCGGTTACCAGTGGCGAAGGTGTTTATGGTGTTCCGTATGCGGTTGAAGGATATGGTATCATCTATAACAACGCAATTATGGACAAATACTTCACGTCTGATAAGAAATCGACAGAGTTCCAGAGTATGGACGAAATCACCAGCTTTGACAAGCTGAAAGCCGTTGTTGAAGACATGACAAAGATTAAAGGTGATTTGGGTATCAAGGGCGTATTTGCGTCGACATCACTTAAAGCAGGCGATGACTGGAGATGGCAGACTCACCTTGTTGACGTACCGCTGTATTATGAATTCAACACAGGTACAGGCAATCCGCTGACCAACTGCCTGAGTGCAAAAGAACTGGAATTCAAGTTTGCTGACAATTACAAGAATATTTTTGACCTCTACACCGACAATTCCGGTACAGATAAGAAACAGTTGGGTTCAAAGACCGTTGACGAAGCAATGAGTGAATTCGCAGTAGGCGATGTTGCTATGGTACAGAACGGTAACTGGGCTTGGGGACAGATTTCCTCGACAAAGGGCAATGTTGTCAAAGAAGACGATATCAAGTATCTTCCCATCTACACAGGAGCTGAGGGCGAAGAATCACAGGGATTGTGTATCGGTACAGAAAACTATTTCGCTATCAACAGCGAATCTGACCCCGCTAAACAGCAGGCATCTATCGACTTCCTTGAGTGGTTGTTCACATCAGACTATGGTAAGAAAGCCGTTGTCAATGACCTCGGATTTATTGCCCCGTTCAATACATTCAGCGATAACGAAAAACCCACCGACCCGTTGGCAAAAGAAGTACTGGCATGGATGGCAAAAGACGGCGTAACATCTGTTCCTTGGGTATTTGCGGGTATTCCCAGTGAAAAGTGGAAGAATGATTTCGGTGCTGACCTGCTGAAATATGTTCAGGGACAGGCTGAATGGAGTAAAGTAGTTGACAATGCAAAGGCTTCATGGAAGAAAGAAGTAGAACTGAAAGCCGAATAAGAATGGTTTCTGAATAACACTTGGTTTGTATCATGTGAAAAAAGGGAGTATCACTCGCATTCCTCAGTTTTGGGAGTGCGAGTGATACGTTTCATAAGGACTTTTTAGGAAAAAGGGAGGCTATATTTCCATGCAAAAAGCGATAAAAAGATGGTTTCCGCTGTTTGTACTGCCTACCGTTCTGGCGTTCATTGTTTCGTTCATTGCACCGTTTGTGATGGGTATTTACCTGTCATTTACCAAGTTCAAGACGGTATCCAATGCCAAATGGGTAGGATTCAGCAACTATGCCAAAGCGTTTCAGGACGATGATTTTGTCAATGCGTTGTGGTTTACGGTAAGATTCACAATTGTTTCGGTAATTACCATTAACGTCATTGCCTTTCTGCTGGCACTGTTGCTGACAAAGAGTATCAAGGGAACAAACATTTTCAGAACGATATTTTTCATGCCGAACCTTATCGGCGGTATTGTACTGGGATACATCTGGCTGATGATTATCAACGGTGTACTTTCGTACTTTAATGTATCCATCACTTACGATGCGTCATACGGATTCTGGGGACTGGTCATTCTGATGAACTGGCAGTTGATAGGCTATATGATGATTATTTACATTGCAGGCATACAGAATGTGTCGCCTGATCTGCTGGAAGCAGCGGACATTGACGGAGCAACCAACTTCCAGAAACTGATAAAAATTACCATTCCGCAGGTTATGCCGTCCATAACCATCTGTACATTCCTGACACTGACCAACTCATTCAAGCTTTTCGACCAGAACCTCGCTCTGACGGCAGGTGCTCCGGGTACGGAAACACAGATGTTGGCACTGGATATCTATAACACATTCTACGGCAGAGTAGGATATCAGGGTGTCGGACAGGCAAAGGCAGTTGTCTTTTTCATCATCGTTGCCGTGATTGCCCTGACCCAGCTCTATCTGACAAGGAGTAAGGAGGTCGAAAGCTGATGGCAGAAATTCAGACTCAGGTTCCTGTTGTGGACGAAAACGGCACAAAAGGACAGTTCACCCCCAGAAGAGATACAAAAAAAGTCATTATTGCCGATGAAAAGGACACCGCCCCCAAAACCAAAATGGAATCAAAAGATATTCCGTTTTTCATTCTGCTTATAGCACTGGCGTGTCTGTTCATTGCCCCGATATTGCTGGTACTGATGAACTCATTCAAAGGCAAGCTGTTTCTGAGTAATGCACCGTTTGCCTTTCCGAACAGTGAATCATTTGTCGGATTTGACAACTACACCGAAGGAGCAGGAAAAATCGGATTTTTCAGTGCTTTTCTGACATCGTTGTTTATCACGGTATTTTCCGTTGCGCTGATTATCGTCTGTACGTCCATGTGTGCATGGTTCATCGTGCGTGTCAAGAAATGGTATTCCCAGCTGTTGTATCTGTTGTGTGCCTTTTCCATGATAGTGCCTTTCCAGATGGTCATGTATCCCATGACGCAGGTAGCTTCCAATTTCAAGCTGAACAATATGGTAGGTATCGTTTTTGTTTATCTGGGATTCGGTGCAGGTCTGGCGGTATTCATGTTTGTGGGATTCATCAAGGGCGTTCCTCTGGAAATCGAGGAAGCGGCGATGATTGACGGCTGTGGCCCTGTAAGAACATTTTTCCTGGTAGTATTTCCGATTCTCAAGCCTACGGCGATTACCGTTGCGATTCTCAACGCCATGTGGATATGGAACGACTATCTGTTACCGTATCTGTTGCTCAACACCTCCGAAACAAGAACATTGCCTATGGCAATTCAGTATCTGAGAGGCGGTTACGGTTCGATTGATATGGCGAACATGATGGCAATGATAGTTCTTTCGATAATTCCTATCGTTATTTTCTATCTGGTCTGTCAGAAATACATCATCAAGGGTATTGTTGCGGGAGCAGTAAAAGGATAATAAAAAAAGACGGTGTTTTTCCCGTCCGAAAGGAAGGGAAAACACCGTTTTTGCTTAGTATATTCTGTGAATATCAGTCAATAACATAGACTGTCACGTCACGTCTGCCGAATACACAGCATTCGTCTTCGGTATCATAGAACACATCGACAAGTACTCTGCCGTCCATCAATGCACCGCCCGTATCAATCGCAGTGGCATAGCCGTAGACAAATCCGTCATCGCTGACAACATAGAGCTTTGAACCGTAAGGAATGATGTTCGGGTTTACCGCAACACCGCCGACACATACAGGATTTCCCGTAGCGGTGAGTGACCCCGCAGGTTCTGTATAGGCTGTACCTGTACCGTGGTAGCAGGCGGTATAGGAAACGGCATTGCCGTTTTCGTCATAGAAAACATTGTCACCGTAACTTTTTGTCGGGAATGAGGAATAATCGTTGTCTGTTTCTTCTTCGCTGACAGATGAGTTATTGTCAGCATTTTCGGCATTGTCGCTTACCATACTGGTGACGGCTTTTTTAGTTTTCTTTCTGGTCTGTACAGCCGTTGCTTCTTCGGTGGGAGCGTCGGTGGGTGTTTCACTGGCGGTTTCCTTTGTGCCCACCAGAATGACTTCTTTGACGGCTTCTTTTACGACATCGTAGCTGACATAGGAAACATCGGTAATTTCCCCGTTGACGAGTGTCTGTCTGACAACGCTGGTAACTTTACCGTCAACGCCCTTTACCTTGACTTTGGTCTTACCCTTTGCGAGGGTATCCGAGTAGACTTTTTCGGTTTCAAAAGCGACCTTTTCACTGGAAGTCACTTCTCTGAAACTTACCCTGGTTACGGTAATTTCCATACCGTCCCTGACTTCTTCTTCTGTACTGCAACTGACAGTATCATTTTTGCTGAGTTTGATATTCAGATAAGCCAGAGCATTTCCGACTTTGCCGACAGGAACTTTTTCGGTTATGGTTTTGTTATCGGCGGTAACGCTGACTGTACGGAATTCGGAAACATTTACTGTCATATTTTCCCGAAGAACAGTATTCTGAGAGGGAACAACAATATGATTGTCGGTAATATTCAGACCGACATTTTTTACCAGTTCACCGACAGTGCCACCCGTGACGCTGTATGCTGTCTTTACGCCGTTGATGTCGGTATAGACGGTGAAAGCTCTGGTAACATGGATTGTGATAACGCCGTCTTTTTCAGAAGAGAAAACCTTGTCATTGTCAGCGAGTCTGACATCGGCGTTGGCAAGAATTTCATCGGTATCTGCGGTAATGGTACTCATAGTGAGGGTCTGACCGTCAACATTGATAACAGCCGTCTTGTTCAACGCACCTACCGAAAACGCTGATGTGAGCAGAATAGCACTCATGATAAGCGTTACCATACCACGCTGAAAGGCTGATTTGGTTTTATTTCCGTTTGAGCTGTCTGTTACAAACATAGTTACAATCTCCTTAATGACAGTTCCTGCTGTACACGTCATTGCATACAGGCGAAATAATTGGTTAAAAAAAGGTTACAAACGGTATTATAGCGATATTGTGGGACAAGTCAAATAAAAAGAGATGTGGTTTTTTATCTATAATGACGGTAAAAATAATTATTTTTCACAAAAAAGACGGCGTTTTCACCCGAAAAAGCCCGAATAAATGTTTTTTGTGGAGTGGCGAACCCGAAAAATCTGTGCAATTTGTTAAATTTTGATTACATGACCGAAATTTCTGTTACAAATTTGTTTTATTTTTTTGTGCAGATTGCCTTTTGATGGGATTTATACGGAGTTTATCCTGATTATTCAAAAAAA
>CACYBZ010000293.1 GCA_902772795.1 uncultured Ruminococcus sp.
AAACGATGGTAGCTTTGGCAAAATCGGATACGATGAAACAGGAATTTTCTCAATATGGGTATATTTGTTCATATTTTGAGTAGCAGAGGATAAATCATATACTTTGAGGAAGCAAGGGCTTTGCTCTTAGTCACATCACAAAGGGTCTTGCCTGTTATCGTTCCCACAGACTTTTGAAAAAGTTGGACAGAACTTTTTGTAGAAATTGCTGTTGTCAATTCCTACAATGGTCAGATGAAAAAAATCCTGTTCAGGTAAAACCGCTGAGGCGATTTACTGAACAGGATTTTTGCGTATAAGTTTCTTATTAGGGGAATTTACCATATTTTCGGCTTTTTTGAGTACCCGTATATCGTTGTCATAGCGACACATGGCTTGTGCCTGCGGAAAAGATACCCATGTATAGGTATCAATTTCGGAACGCTGTATTCTGACATTCGGATATCTGGCTTCGGCAAGGAAAAATACAACCCTTTTCCGTATTTTCCCGAAAGGAATATAATCGCTGATTTGTCGGTAGTTATCGTAAAAATATACGGTAAGTCCCGTTTCTTCTTTGATTTCACGGGCAGCGGTCTGATGTTCACTTTCCCCTTTTTCCATATGCCCTTTGGGAAAACTCCAGTATTTACCGTTCCTGTTCTTGACAAGCAGTACCTTTACACCGTCTTTGAAACGATGGAAAACAATTGCTCCGCAGGATTTTTCATACAGACATGTCAGACGATGATATCTTACATTTCTTACTTCTTTGAGCAGATCCTTGATTTCAGGTTCATAGTAAATTTCGCCGACGGGGGAGGCAATAAACTTGATATTGTTATTCAGTTGAGTGGTAGCGATAATCATACAGTGTACAGTATTGCTGAGTTCTTTTGCGGAAAAGATGACAATACTAGAACGTCTGTATTTTTTGTCGGCACATTTGACGATGTAGCCTGTATAGACACCTTTCGGAGAAATTTTTCCTAATATGGAAATATCCGCCACAGTACCAAGCATAGTGATTCCCCCCTTTCTTCAGCTTTTGGTTTTTCGGTTAAAACATGGCATCTGTTTTAATGGTCTTGGCGACAGAGTTTGCCGACATAATTCCGTTAAGATACAGTACGTTGGTAATTTTATTTTCTTCCAGATACGTTCTCAGATTTCTTTCAAAGTTGTCGATATCAATTAAATGAACTTCATTGTAATTCCGACAAAGGAACGGTACTAACGCATAACCGAATTTATCGGATACAATAGCGATTTTTCCACTGGGCACATCGCTGTTACTGACGACAGTATAAGCACATTCCTGGGTGGCATAGATATCAGACGGTTCAGAACCGTCGCTAACATCTGTGTTGTAATAGGACATTTCTACGGGTGTTTCACTGCCTTGAACTAATGCCTTGACTGTTGCTGTATCGGGTAAATGATAATAGGTTACCGTATCAGGATTATTTATCAGCAAGGGATTGCCATTCTTTGTTTCTTTGGAAACGGTTGCCCTGACATGAGAACCCAGGAAAGCATTTTCTAACTGTGTTGTACGGAATGTGTCACTGTTTGCGGGCTTGACATCAAGTACTTTGGTCAGTGAGATATAAGCGTGATAAGCTCCATACTGTGTCCAGAGTTTGTCTGTCTTATAGTAAAGCGGATTTTCGTCATTGCGGTGTTCGCCGAGTACGCTGTACACATCAACGGGAATGACTTCGGGAGAAAGATTCAAAATAATAGCATTGATATTTTCTATCTGCAGATTGGAAACTTTTTTACTCAGTCTTTCCGGCAAAGCGATTTCTGTTGCTGTGGGAACAACCATGTCATAGATTTTATAGTTTTTTCCCAGTAACTTCTTGTAATTGTTGATACTGTCGGCATAGGATTTGGCATTGTTCACTGTACCTTTGAATACTTCGTGACCTTTGTTCTGCCAGATATAGACAGCACCGTCAAGATAGCCGTCATCGGTATTGTCATCACTTTCCAGTTTCGGCATGATGGTATTGGTGACAGTATGTCCTGTTGTCTGTTCGGTTGCCTGTATTTCGGACGGTGTTTCGGCAGGGGTGTTCATGACACGTCTGCCTCTGTTAAGCAGATAATAAACGGAATAAACAGTTCCGACAATCAGCACCAGTGCCAGAATGACAGCGGTTATTTTTCCGAAACTGCTGTTTTGGGTAGTCTTTTTTTTATCAGCCATATAGAATACCTCATCATTTTTGGTCAAATTTATGAAAGTAAATTCCTGTGAAAAATTTTTTTATCTGATTTTTGAAAAAATCAGAAGAAAACTCTGCTTTTTTCGTCTTGAGGTTATCAAACCTCAGTATATCACTGTAATTATAATATAAAATATCGCTAATATCAAGCGAATTACCCGAAATAAGCATGAATTTGCTGTAAATTATTCTGTTATGACGAAATTTCTGATATTCATTAAAATGGACAAAAATCTTTACTGTTTTTAGGACTATAATTCTTCCTGAAAATTGTTGAAAAGTCAAAACGAGTACTGTATAATAAGATTATTTGATAATTACGGATATATTGATAATGGAAAAATGAGAGGGTGTCAGATGCTTAAGATTGAACATCTTACTAAACGATACGGCGACAAAACAGCTGTCGACGATTTAAGTCTGGAGATACAAAGCGGAACAATTTATGGGTTTATCGGACATAACGGAGCAGGAAAAACGACAACGATTAAATCCTGTTGTGGTCTGCTGAATTTTGAGGAAGGCGAAATTTATATTGATGGAATTTCTATTAAAGAAAATCCGTTGGCATGTAAGGAAAGACTTTCTTACCTGCCTGATAATCCTGACCTTTATGATTTTATGACGGGAATCAGCTATCTGAATTTTATAGCGGATATTTACCGTATGGAGGAAACAGTCCGTGATGAACAGATACACCGCTATGCAAAGATGTTTGAAATTACCGAGAATCTGGGGCAGACCATCAACAGTTATTCTCACGGTATGAAACAGAAACTGGCTTTGATATCTGCTTTTATGCATAATCCCAAACTGATTATGCTCGATGAACCTTTTGTTGGTCTTGACCCGAAAGCCTCCCATGCGATAAAAACAGAAATGCGTAGGGTATGCGATAATGGTTCAGCTATCTTTTTTTCTACCCATGTTCTGGAAGTTGCCGAAAAACTTTGTGATAAAATTGCTATCATTCAAAAAGGAAAACTCATTGTCAGCGGAACAACCGCAGAAGTACGGGGAAATACATCGTTGGAAAATGTATTTCTGGAATTAGAGGACAACCATGATTAAGACATCTGTTACTGTTGTACAGTCAACTATCAATCTGTTTTTAGCATGGCTGTATCATTTTATGTTCGGCAAAAAGATTTCTGAAAAGAAAAAAATGTTGTCAAAGATAATTTTTCTGACAGCGGGTTTACTGTTTGTTTTTTTTGTTTTTGTGGTGTATTATCATGCGACCGATAATTTAAGACAGGGCTTTGTGCATACATTTTTTCATTATGAGCGTGCCAGTATTATGACAATATTTGTCGGGTATATTGGTTTTGTTTTTGTAGGCAATCTGATTTTTTTCCGTTCTTACCGAAAAGCCGTCAGTGGGGCAGAGTGGCAGGCGTGGGAAAAATATCGCCCTACCATCATCAGAATCATGGCTGTTTATATGGGAGATTTTCTTCTGGGAATATTGTTTCTGTTACCATCGCTGACAGGATACGCACTTCATGTGGAAGTCACAGTAGCATACTGTGTGTTCTGTGTTTTTTCGTTGTTTGCCTTGCCATTGTTCATGAGTGCCCTGAGCGGAGTGATGATATCATTACTGGAAATGCTTTGTACGAAATTTTCAAAACTGCCGAAATTAATAACGGTGGTGGCTACAGTTTTCAGTGTTGTGGAAATTGTGGTTATGGGATTGTTGAATTTCTGGATTACTCATTTTGTGGCAACGCAACGAATAGACATCGGATTCTTGCATAACCGTATACAGGTTACAAGACCGTTCTGTTTTTATGCCGATATTCTTTATACAGAAATATATGAAAATGTATCTGTTTCGATAATGAAGCAGAATTTTATCAATATGTGGTATTTTGTACTGACAGCGTTGTTGATGGTGATGGTTGCTGTTTTTCTGATGATTGTATTTGACGGTATTGCCAGAATGACAAAAGCAGATTTGCATACGGTTGTGCAGATTCTGAAAATCAGTTTACAGGCTATGGTATTTTCGACTTTGTCGTTTATCAGCGGAAAGTCAAATCTGAAAAAACTTAATCATTCCGCATTCGGAACAGTGATTATTATCGTTATGATATTTTTTGTACTGGCGTTGTTGTCGTTCTTTTTCGGCGTATTTGCGGTAGTAGCGATTGTAGTAAGTGGTAATGCGGATATTTATTTTTTTGCTGTTTTTGCAGGAGCAGTTATTTTTTCATTGATGGGCAGTATTTTTGCTTCGCAGTCGTATCTTTTTGAGGCAAAGGATAACGAATTACTTTTGAGTATGCCTGTCAGTCCGACTGTCATGTTATTAAGCAGAACATTTACTTTGTATTCTCTGAATTTTATTTACAGTATGATGGTGATGTTGCCGTCGTTTCTGGTATATATCACGTTTGTAGGAACATCATTGATAGGTATTCTTTTTTATCTGGTGTCGCTGTTCATTGTGCCTGTACTGATAACGGCATTAGGCTGTCTTATAGGATATGTGTTATGGAAAATTGCTTCTAAAGTCCCTAAGAAAAATGCGTTTTCAACTATTTTCGGTATGGTGATGCTGTTCGGTATTGCATTCGTTTGGCTGTTTATCGACCGTTCCTCGATGACATTGGCAGAATTTGTTGCCTGGGTGCAGTTCCTTACAGAAAATTATTTGTTACCGATTCACTGGTACGGACTGGCGATATCTACCGGCAGTTTGTTTTATATGACATTGTTTGTCATCTGTTGCAGCGTTGTGCTGATTCCTGTTGTGATGTTTATTTCGGAAAGATTTATCCATATTATTACCGCAAAGGAAAATATCAGAAAAAAGGCTTACGTCCGTAAATCGTTGAAACAACACAGTATGTTTGTAGCCTTGTTAAGAAAAGAAATTGTTTATTTCTTTAAATTGCCCGGCTATGTGCTTAACAGTGGCATGGGAAGTATTATGATGGTGATTATGGGAATATTTCTTTTATGCCAAGGTATCGATGTTCCTGAAGACGTGTATGAATACCTGCCGAACTTTGATGACGTATTGAAAATTTCCATAGTCAGTGCTGTTTCATTGATGGCGGTAATGAATGACGTATCTGCACCGAGTATTTCTTTGGAAGGGAAAACACTGTGGATATTGCGTAGTGCTCCTGTGGACTGTATGACAGTCTTTCTGGCGAAAGCTCTGGTAGCTCCTATTATCACATTACCGGGCATTATTTTTCTGACAGTAATATCAGCAATACAGTTTTCAGTAAGCTGGACGGATATAATTTTTATTTTTGTCATTCCGACACTTGCTTCATTTTTTTCGGGAATTCTGGGTGTACTGATTAATTTACGTTTTCCCCGTTTTGACTGGTCAGCGGAAATTATCGTGATTAAGCAAAGCGGTAGTGTATTACTTTCTATTCTGGGTTCAATTTTTATAACGGGATTGCCGTTTATTTTTGCGATTATTTTTCCTGCCTTGTTACCCGATTTTAATCTCTGGATATCGTATATGATATGTCTGGTGTATTTGAGTGCAGTCACAGTAGCCTGTTGTCTGATACTGAAATGCAAAGGAAAAACATTATATGAAAATCTTTAGTCAGGGGTGTTGTTCCTGAACTCCACAAGCCTTTCGGAAGGTTTGACCGAAACTTTAAGGCGAAATTTGTATTTGTGAATTTCAGATAATGTAAAGAAAACCATACGAACGAAGTGAGCCATAAAAGTTTTTGTCCAACTTTTTTCAAAAAGTTGGTGGGATTTTTAAGGGCGAAGCCCTTAAACACACAATAACAAAAATTTTCGCAGACGGAGGAATTCTGACAATGCACACGGTGGGAAAATTATCTTTAACATTTCTGATAACGATAATACTGGTCAGTATGGGAATTATCGGAGTGGCGGCGGAAACCAAAACGGTAGACGGAATCACCGTCAGCTTTGAAACAGACAAGACAAAGTACAAAGATGATGAAACAGTTATCGGCAAATTTGAAATTCTGAATGCAAGTGCTAATGATATTCAGGACATTGACGCACAGATGATTATGCCGAAAGGTTATGCGATAAATGAAGGAAGTGTCATGTCGTATAATTATGACGTTATCAGCGTCGGCGGAAGCGTTGACGGAGAAATTACTTGTGTGCCGAATGCCAAAGAACATCAATACACAGGCTTGTTCTGGACCGGTGGAAGAATAGCATTGATGATAGGCGGAATCATAGGGTTACTGCTAGTCAGTTTTAT
>CACYBZ010000294.1 GCA_902772795.1 uncultured Ruminococcus sp.
GGAGGTGTCCGACAGGACGGAGGGGTAAATAAAACTATTGCACTACTTGTTATGACTTATGTTAGTGCATATGGGGCAAAGCCCCTGACAGGATTGTTAAAGGCAACGCTCTTAACACAGGATTTTATTTTCAACCGCTCAGGTAGAAATTGTTTTCTAAGTTTTCAATTTCCGTACTATACATCTGGCAGAGTTAAGAGCAACGCAACTTAAGTAATCGTATCAAAATCTTCATAGGTAAATTTTCCGTCATTTGGATTGAGTTTGTTGCGATAACCGACATATATTCCACGGTTTTTATGTAAAATATATCCTATGATTTCTTCCGCAAGGAGGTTCTTTTTGTCATGCAAAGGCAGTTTGCATAAATCTACTGTTCTTCCCTCGAAGAGTGTTGCCTTTAAAATTTTACTGTCGTTAAAACCGTTGGTAGAATGTACATACAGATATACTCTGGATATCTGTTCATAAGATACGATTGTTCCTGTATGGCGACCGATAATATAGTATTCTCCAAGAATAATACGGTCATTTTTGTTACCGTTGCTGAAATCAGAAAGTAGTTTTTGTTTTTCTGTGAAGTTCTGTTCTGATTTTCGGAGTATATCATTCAGATAACGCTGTTCAGCCAGACCCATTAATAAAGAAATACCGCCCAGAGATATACTCAGTCCCGTAACGAATAACACAGAAGACATATCCGTTTTACGGACGATTATGTTCAGCAACAATACTGCCAGAGCAAAAATAATTATTACTGTTCCGACAATGATTTTCAGCGGAGAATGTTGTGCATAACGGATAAGTTGTTTTTGTAATTCCTGTTTCTGCATAAAATCACCTTTTACAAACCTATGAAGCCTACTTGTACTTTGTCATTTTTGGATAAGACAAAATCAATTACTCTGGAAAGTTCCCTGTCACTTTTTCCCTTGCCGTCAATGGCACAAAGTGTGATGTCCTGTTCTGTGGCAGTTTCTATTTTGAGAAATCTCGGTTCTTTACCGATATAGTTGTTAGTGGGAATAAACTGATAAATCCTGACAATTTCAGCGTAATCCCGAATAATACCCGAATGTTTTCCCATCAGAAAAGTACTGCCTAAAATCAATCTGCCGTTAAAAGCTCTGTTTCCTTGCTGAAAATCGTAAAGTAATTGACTTTGTTTTTTCTCCCCTTTTTTGATACACTGTAATTTTTTCCGATAAAAATAATGTCTGTAAATTCCTACGGCAATACAGCCTCCGCCGATTAACAAAGTAAAGATTATGCCTATGAAAACATAAAAGAACTTTCTGATTTGATATTCCTGTACAGTGAACATAATGCCAAAAATAACAAGTAAGATACCGCCTAAATGATACCAATGTTTTGGTTTCGTGTAACGGATAAGTTGTCTGAAAATTTCTTCATTCATGGTTAATTCCTCTCAATGAGATAAAATGCGTTTTGTCGTTGCTGATGAATTTTTCATGGAGATTCAGTTTTGTCAGGGTTGCCGACATGGATTCTGTCGTTTTTCTTGAGAATGCCGTCTATAATTTCAGCAACCTCTATATTTTGTTCACCGTCCAGCGGAAGCCAGCACAAATTCACTGTTTTTTCTTTAAAAAGCATTGCTTTCAGAATAGTTCTGCGGTTATGGGAATACGAATATATTCCTGAGATTTGTTCATAAGAAACGATTGTTCCTGTCTGACAACCTATGATATAATTTTCTCCAAGAATAACAGGTAAATTTTTATCGCCGTTGGTAAAATCTGAAAATAACTGTTTTGCATTTGTCGGATTTTGTTCTATGGTTCGGATATATTTTTTCAGATTGTCATTTTCACTTTTAGTCACTAAAAGGCACAGCAGAGCGATTATGACAAAGAGAATGATTAATGTGACAGAACCTGCTTCCAGGACAAAATGGTTGATGGCAAAACAGATAAAAAACAGGATAAGTCCTGACAGCATTACAGCTATTGCCAGTTTCAAAGCAACAGAAGGTGGTTTTATATAACGGATAAGCTGTTTCCTTTCCTGGTTATTCACACTATTTTCTGCTACTCAAAATATGGACGAATATACCCATATTGAGAAAGTTCCTGTTTCATCGTATCC
>CACYBZ010000295.1 GCA_902772795.1 uncultured Ruminococcus sp.
ACACCAGGAAATATTTCCGTTTATGTTCCTTTTCTGGAAATGGTAAAAAATGACCACTTGATGATAGCTGGTTGCACTGGTTCAGGAAAAAGCGTTGCGTTAAATGGTATTATCACTTCCCTGCTGATGAAGTATTCACCGTATGATGCACAATTCATTTTCATAGATCCGAAAAAAGTCGAGTTGTTCCAATATGAAAATCTTCCCCATTGCGTAAAATACGCGGATAATGCAAAGGATTTTCAATTAGCCTTGAAAATGGCTGAAATTGAAATGGATAGAAGATTTTCCTTAATGAAAGCAATGAAACAAAAAGAGTTTTCCGGTTCTGTTTTGTATGTTGTCATAGACGAATTATCTGATTTGATGACAACTAATAAAAATGAATGCTTTGCTTCCCTTGTTCGACTTGCGCAAGTGGGAAGAGCTGCAAAAATCAGATTGATTGCATGTACTCAAAATTTGCTAGCAAAAATTATTCCGACTGAATTTAAAGTCAATTTTCCGGTTGTGTTAGGATTGAGAACAGCAACCAAACAACAGTCAAACTTTTTAATTCATGCAGCAGGTTTGGAAGACTTGCCAAATCCACGGACAGCCGGAAAAGGTTGTGGAATTATTCGTGATGGTTCAGACTTGTTTCCGGTTGATATTTATATGTATCCTGAACAGGTTGTAAAATCTGTTTTGAATCACTGGACAACTAACAAGTGCATTGCATGAAAGGAATGTATAATACAATGATTATCTATCAGAATACAGAAAATGAATTGTTTGACTATATCCCTGTTCCGGCATCATTGCGAAATGAAACGGTTGAAAGCTTGACAGAATTGATTGAAAATCTGGAAGAAGCACAATGTAATTTCTGGATAAATGGAAATGATTTATACGCTGGTGTTATCGGTTGCGATATTCAGAAAGCTAAAAATTACTTACGCTTTGCAAAAAGAAGAAAAAAAGCCTGATTGACAGCTAACCAGAATAGAAAGTAAAATGATAATATAGCAATGGAAAGAAGGTGGCACAAAGTGGAAAGCATGATTGTTTACTGTATAAACGGATGGAAAGAAAGAAAAAATTATTTCCTGTCATTTGGTTTTACAGAACAGGAAATAAACGAAATGATACAAGGGAAGACAATAACAAAAAATGGTAATACGTTTTCTATATATATTGAACAGTAAAAACAATTATTGAAAGGCGGTAAAAATACAATGGCAAGTAAAACAGAATCATACAAAAAGTACAATGACAAGGCAAGCAAGTTTTACAGTTTAAAGTTTCACAAAGAAAAGGATCTGGATATCATCGAACAATTAGAAAAACAGCCTTCAAAACTTGCGTATATTAAGCAGCTAATCAGAGAAGATATAAACAGAGAGCAGGAAAAGAAAGAATACAGAATCAAGCCGGAATATTGCGAGCAATTTGGAAGCGATGCGACAACAGAAACAATTATCCCCTATTCTGAAATAAAATGCCTTGCGGAATCATGGGAAATATCCATGGAAGATATGCAAAAAATGATTTATGAAAACACTGAAAGCAATGTTGAATATTATACCGGTAAATGGTATTTAAGTCACATCTAATCAGGATAAAAAGCAGCTTGAAAAAGCTGTTTTTTTTTATTTGTTCAGATCTGAAAACAATATAAAACAAAGTTGTTCATATTTGCCTTTATTTTGTCCAGGAAGACGGTTGTTTTCTATGATAGTATTTCCCTACAATAGACAACCACAACCGCATGGAAGACCGTTTTTTGATTGAATAAAGGCATGTTTTCCCTATTGCATGACATCATACAATAAAATGATTGACTTTTGATTGTTTCATATTTGCCTACTATGTTAGTATGTAACAGACTGAAAAACAGGTTTATACAATCAGCCAATTGCCTACTATGTTAGTATGATTTTGACTTTCAAACTGTATACAATACTTTCACGAAGTGAAGCGTGACAGTGTCGCACTTTAACGCATGAAAGTGGCTGAAAAATTAACAATTTCGTAATAACTCAAATTTTCAAAAATTGAAATTTTTCTGCCAAAAAAATTTTTTTCAGATTTTCTCTTTAATAATTTTCAGCATAAAAAAAGCCACTGAAATTTTTTAAAATCAGTGGCGAGATTTTCCGGCAAAATATCAGATTAATCCCCGTCTTTTGGCAATAGCTGCACTGGTTTTAGTTATCAGAGTCCAGACTTTTCTTTCATCGGTTCCGGTCTGTTCACAAAACTCTTTCACTCCGACAACAACTTTGTAATTTGTGCGGTAGATTTTCTCAATTATTGCTCTGTCTTCGTCTTTCAAACAGTGAAAAACTGCTTGAACAGCACACCAGTTGTCGATATCTGCCCGTCTTTTTCCTTCAATCTTCAGGGTTTCTGGAGTTGTAAGAAAAAATCTTATAGCATGATTGACATAATCCGTGTAATAGCAACGGGTTTTCAGCTTCATTTTCGCTCCCCGTACCCGTTTTTCATTTTCGTTTTCCGGTTCTTCCAAGGCATGGGGTATGCTTTCACGTACCTGTTTTTCATTCTCCGCAGCAGTATCCATCACCCGTACCTGTTTCTCAATCATTGCTCTACCTCCCTAACCCTGTCAAAGTCATCTTTTAGCATAAGTTTTACTCCAGTTTTGTCAAATACCTCTTCGATATCCTCTCCGGCATCAATGGATCTTATCAGACGCTCGTCAACTCCCTTCAGAAAACTGATTGCTTCTTCTCTGCTGTTTCCTGCATCGAGCATTTCAAGTACAATTCCGGCATAAACAACCTTCAACGTCTTATCCGTACCCGATTTGAATCCTTCAGCGTGCCCCTTATCATAGCATTCATCCAAGTCTTTTTTGGTGATTCCATTCCGAATCAGTTTCTGTACCTGTTCTGCTTTGCCCATCCGCACCCAATCGTGCATCTGATCCCGTACCTGTTTTCT
>CACYBZ010000296.1 GCA_902772795.1 uncultured Ruminococcus sp.
CCTTTTTTGTATAAGTATAGGAATATTTTACCATAACCTGAAAATTATACAATATTTATTTTATGAACAATCTATGAATTGTCCGTCGGATTTTGAAAACAGAATATCTTCAAAATCCGACGGATTTCTGATTTTATGCTGAAATTTTCTCTGAAAAAGCGGATACTGTCATATATTCGGCAAAAGCATATTCTTCGCAAAGGTTGAAAATAATTGCTTTTTTCTCCTCACTGCAACCGTAATCCAGACAAACTATTTTTTCCCATCTGTTTTTTCCCATCAGTTCACATCTTTCCGCACTGCTCCTGATAATCTGTTCCACGTTCTCACAAGCATCATTCAACGGAATAACAATATAGATTTCTTTGTCATACTTGTTTCTTAACAAAAACATCAGCAGACCTTTGTATATGTACAGGATTCCGAATGATGAAAGCAGAATTATCACAAATTCTCTGAAATTTTCAGCCATCAAAAATCACCTCGTTATACAGTATGTGTTTTTTTTATTTCGGTGAATATTCTTATTCAGGACAGCCATACTATCAATGACAGAAATGTCAAAAAGTTAAATTGTAAAGGGGATTCCTACTATGCACAACGCTTATGCCAACGAATGTATCAAATGTACCGTCACACAATGCAAACATCACTGCGATGTAAAAAACAACTGTTCCCTTAACTGTATTCAGGTCGGCACTCATGAAACCTCTCCCTCTCAGGAACAGTGTACGGACTGCATGTCTTTTGAGAAGAAATAATCTGAAAAGTTTTTTAAAATTTATCAAAAAAACGCAAAAATAATTTTTTGTACTTTTTTTTAAAAAAAGTGTTGACAAATTTCAAGAAATAGATTATCATATTGGTGTACTCAAGAGAGTTACTGATTAAATTGCTTACAACTTACAATTAACCCTAATACACTATCTGGATAGTTCCCTCAGCAAAGCTGGGGGAACTATTCATTTACGGACAAAAAATTCTTTTTACTGTACACAAATCGGATAAGCATACATATTATGTAATAACCGTATTATTAATAATTAATGAATGAGGTACAGTAAAATGAGAACGGATACTTTCGGAATTATCGGCGGAGATAAAAGACAACTCGCTACAGCCAATGCCATCAGAATTGATGGATACAATGTACTGGTCAGTTGCTTTGAAAAAATCGGAACGGTTGAAAATTTGCAACCTTTGGAGGACACCATATTACGCAGTGATATTGTCATCTTTCCTCTACCGCTTACCAAAGACGGTGAAACATTAAATACACCGTTTTCAGATAGAAAAATTGTGATGAATGAGGAATTTGCCAAACTTTTCAGAGGAAAAAAAGTCTTTTGTCCGACAAAAGAAAAACTGATGAAAACAAGCCGTCAATGGCAGGATATACAGGTGTATGACTTTCTTGACAGAGAAGAAATGCAGATATGCAATGCCATTCCTACCGCAGAAGGTGCAATAGAAATTGCTATAAGAGAATATCCGGGTACGGTAAACGGTTCCCGCTGTCTGATTACGGGCTACGGACGTATCGGAAAGGTAATGGCACAGATGTTGAAAGGTCTGGGGGCTGACGTATATGTTTCGGCAAGACGGAAAGAGTCGCTTGCCTGGATAAAGCTCAACGGCTACAATGCCATAGAACACGACCGCATCATCAACAGCGGAGAATTTGATATTATTTTTAATACGGTTCCGTCACTGATACTGGATTCCAAAATCATGGCAAAAATCGCCGTCAATGCACTCATTATTGATTTGGCTTCGTTGCCCGGCGGTGTGGACTTTGAGAGTGCCGGACGAATGGGAATAAAAACCATTCATGCTCTTTCGTTGCCCGGCAAAGTTGCACCCAAAACGTCAGGGGAAATCATAAAGAATACTATATTCAATATTCTTGAGGAGGAACTCATGTGAACAGTCAAAGAATTGCTTTTGCCATGTGCGGGTCATACTGTACTTTCAGTAAGGCAATTCCGCAAATGGAAAGGCTGAAAGAAAAAGGCTATGATATAATACCGCTCATGTCACAAAATGCTTCGTCTACCGATACCAGATTTGGTACGGCTAAAGAGTTTTTAAATACACTGGAAAATATTTCTGAAAAAAAAGTGATTACCACAATCAAGGACGCTGAACCCCTCGGCCCTAAGAATATGTGTGACGCAATGGTTATTGCTCCCTGTACGGGCAACACACTCGCAAAAATAGCCAGTGGCATTACCGACACCAGTGTCACTATGGCAACAAAATCGTTGCTACGGGTCGGTAAACCTGTCATTCTGGCTCTTGCCTCCAACGATGCGTTGGGTATTTCGGCACAGAATTTAGGAAAAGTCATGAATTTTAAAAATCTTTATCTTGTTCCCATGGAACAAGATGATATCGTCAAAAAGCCCAATTCTCTCGTGGCTGATTTTACAAAAGTAATTCCCACACTGGAAAAGGCTATGGAACAACAACAAATCAGACCTATATTTTTGTAGAGTTTAAGGGCTTCGCCCTAAAAAATCCCACAGGGGCTCCGCCCCTTGACCCCGCAAGCCTTTAAAAAGGCTTGACCGAAATTCTGGTTTTATCCGCAAAAAATCCCTGTCTTACAAAAAGGCAG
>CACYBZ010000297.1 GCA_902772795.1 uncultured Ruminococcus sp.
GCCACCTTTTTTACATGGTGAGAACGCATATTATCTATGACGACAATATCACCTTCACGCAAAGTTGGTATCTACACTTTTTCAAGATAATCAACAAAACGATCTCCGGTAGTTCCTCCTTGATAGGTTGTGTAAGCTGTTTCTCCGTTCAATCGTATGGAGAAAAGTATTGTAGTGTTAGTGGGAGTATTTTCCGGCGTATTGTCAACTACACGCTCTTTTCCAACAGCACGACCATAATGTTTGGTCATATCAATATTTACACCGCTTTCATCAAGAAAAACCAATTTTTCTGTATCTATATGAGATATTTTGGTGTTCCAATCCTTCCTTTTCGCCACTACATTGGGCACGCCTCCGTTCTGTCGCATAAAGTGACTTCTTTTTATAACGGAATCCCATTTTTACAACATGTTGTCTGACAGTTTCGTCATTCACATTCAGATACAAAGTTGCATTGATTTTATGTATGGTGATATCATTGTTTTTATTGATTAATTCTTTTATGTGTTCCTCGTCCTCCAGCGTTATCAATCTCTTACGGCCACGCTGATGTGTTCGCATTCTGTTATTCCACGTTTTTTATAGTCGTGTATTCTTTCATACACAGTTCTTTTATGAACACCAAAAATTTCGGCAGTCATTTTGGCATCATGTGTCTTTTCGTATGTTTTTATCAATAATCTCTTTCTGCTTGGCTTAACATACTTATCACCTCTATCTTCATTCTACCACTTCTGTCAAGCTTGCTATTTTTTATTGGATTGCTATAAACAGGCTCTAAGAGCCTGTTTAATATCTTGATGTATGCATTTTTTTAAGCAATATTTTGTTGCGAAAAAGGAAAAAACACAGAAAGATGACAATTATTCCGAGCGTTTTCAACGCAAAGGTATCATCAAAATTCCCCAAAAATGTGCGTGTAAGAAGATATTAAACAGGTTCTAAAGGCGGTAGGTTCAATCAGCAGCTGAAGCCGCCTAAAGTTCACTGATATTAAAATTATCTGAATTTTTTTCGTCAGGTTTGTCAAGTAAAGTGTGTAAGTTATTTTTTTGAGAATAGAGAATTATGTAAATCTTTTCATAGAAAAGTATCATAAATTTTCGTGTTTACGAATTCTTCCCTGAATGGCATCATCTATAGCAAGCTGGTTTCTGACAAGTGCCCAGTTGGGAACAGGATGGTTGTTCCATTACAGCACAGCTTTTTGTTTCATATTCTCTTCTGAGCGTCACATACATACAATTGACAAACAAGAATGTATAAAACTTTTTCAGAGGTCTGTTCTGCCACTCTTCTACCTGATTCAGTACTCTGTCAGTTATCCTTGATATTGTTTCATACGACAATTCAAAACCGTAAATATCTTCATTGTCTGAGCTATATCCCTCTGGCTCATTCCTCTCGCATACATCAACAGTACTTTGTCCTCTATACCGCTTACAGCTTTTGTTCTTTTCGGTATTACCTGTGGTTCAAAACTACTTTCTCTATCTCTCGGTACGGCTATTTCCAACTCTCCATAACTTGTTTTCACATTCTTATGTGTATAGCCATTTCGTCTGTTTGTCGTCTTTTTACTGCCGTGATTGTTACTTTCATACCCTAAATGCTCATCCATCTCTCTCCTCAGCATTACTTCAAATATCGGTCCGAATATCTCTTTCATTGCCTGGTTTATATCTTCCTTGTTCTCAGGACGATATTCCTCCATTATCATTCTGGCTATCGCTTCACTTTTTGGATTTCTTTCTTTTCTTCTTACTGACATGTTTTTTCCCTCCATTTTGTTCTGGCTTTTTTCTATACTGTATCACACTATACTATAAAAATCAAAGTGCATAAGCCGACCTGTTATCTTCTCGACTTACGCACTTTATTTTACACTCTCGCTGTACGCAAGATTATGTACACAACTAATGCTATTGAAAGTATTAATTCCAGCTTTCGTAAGGTAATAAAAAAAGGAGCTTTTCCAAATGAAGATACTCTTCGGAAACTTCTTTATCTGCGTATTATCGAACTGTACGCAAAATGGAACAACCATCCTGTTCCAACTGGGCACTTGTCAGAAACCAGCTTGCTATAGATGATGCCATTCAGGAAAGAATTCGTAAATACGAAAATTTATGATACTTTTCTATGAAAAGATTTACATAATTCTCTATTCTCAAAAAAATAACTTACACATTTTACTTGACAAACCCCAGCCGGGCGTCAGCAGATTGTTAAAAAAATGGATTCAAAAAACTAAAAAGTGGTTCCATTCTGGTTAAAGCTGATACAGCAACTCAAAATAAATTCTACCATGAAGTACTGCACCCGTTGATGAAAAAAGCAGAGCAAGGCGAAATTGTGCTTCTTTTTATGGATGCTTCTCATTTTGTCTTTGGATGCGATTACCTTGGTTACCTATACAGTCGGGTTCGCAGATTTGTCAGAACTTTCTCCGGACGTAAACGATATAATGTCCTCGGTGCTATAGACTATGTTACAAAACATATTCTTACAGTCACCAATGACAGTTATATTACCGCAACCGAAGTGTGTGTATGTTTCAAAAAATTGCTTGGGAATATCCCGGAAAGACCGTACATATTATCTTGGATAACGCAAGATATCAAAAGTGTATAATTGTCCAGACATTGGCAAAGGAATTGGGAATTACTTTGCAATATATACCTCCATATAGTCCGAACCTCAATCTGATTGAGCAGGTATGGAAATTCGTCAAGGCTGAACTGCATTCAAAATACTATGACAATTTTTCTGCTTTTCAAATGAAGATTGATTCTATCATTGAGAGTACAACAAAAGGGAATCTGACAAAAATCAAGAGGTTAATTGGTGAGAAGGTTCAACTATTTGATGATATGAAACCTATCACAGAAAATACATTTAACTGTTCTACCCAAGGGCAGATTCAAGCTGCGTAGCCTTGCTAATTGTTTTCATTTATGGGTATAGGAAACTGGTGATGCTATAAGTAAAATCTATAGAAATGTATAAATTAATTGATATTGACACAGAAAGGAATAGAGCATATAATGTGCATACAGTAAAAACCTATTAAATATATAGGAATATATAAGACTGTCGGGGGGAGAATCAACCATGAGAATTTTACAGATCCTCATTTGTATTGTTGAAAGCAACAGACGAATGTACAGCACAATGACAGGTGCAAAATAAATTTTGAACGAGGAGTAAAGATAGTCATGAAAAAAGCAAAAAAATTTTTAGGATTGATTTTAGCAGTTTCACTGTCGACAGTTGCCGTGGCAGGTTGTTCAGGTTCGGCGAAAGGAGATGTCAGCAAGACGAACACCATCGAAAACGGAAAAGTCACGATTACCAATGTTTCCTATGACCCTACAAGAGAACTGTATCAGCAGTATGATGAACTTTTTGAAACGTACTATAAAGAAAAGCATGGTACAGAAGTAGAAGTTATCCAGTCCCACGGTGGTTCGGGAAAACAAGCCCGTTCTGTCATTGAGGGAGCAGACGCAGATGTCGTCACACTGGCGTTGGAACACGATATCACACTTATAGAACAGGCAGGTCTGATTGACAGTGGCTGGCTTAAAGAATTTGACCTTGATTCATCGCCGTATACATCTACCATTGTTTTTCTGGTGCGGAAAGGTAATCCGAAAAATATCAAAGACTGGAACGACCTTATCAGGGAAGGTGTAGAAATTATCAATCCCGACCCGAAAAGCAGTGGCGGAGCTTGCTGGAATTTCCTTTCAGCGTGGAAGTATGCTCTGGAAAACAACAGTAACGATGAAGAAAAAGCCAAGGAATTTGTCAGAAAACTCTATGCCAATGTTACGGTAATGGATTCGGGAGCAAGAGGAGCGACAACAACCTTTGTCGAAAACGGACAGGGAGATATTCTTATCGCATGGGAAAACGAAGCACTCAACAGTGTTGCGGAATATCCCGACAAATACGAAATTGTTACACCGAGTGTTTCCATTCTTGCTCAGCCGAGTGTTGCCATTGTCGATGAAAATGCTGACAAGAACGGTACACAGGAAGTAGCCAAAGAATATCTTGCGTATCTTTACACGGAAGACGCACAGAAAATTATCGGTGAAAACGGCTATCGTCCTACGAATGAAAAAGTACTGCAAAGCTTTAAAGATAAATTTGACTTAAACGTCAGATTATGCAAGATAGATGATTTCGGCGGTTGGAACAGTGCCTATGAAAAATTCTTTGATGACGGTGCTGTCTTTGACGAAATCTATGGAAGCTGAAACAGAAAATCCGACCGTAAGCAAATCTTAAAAGTTTCGGTCAAGTCTTTGGGGGAGGCTTGCGGTTTTCAGAGACAGAGTCTTTGAAAAAGATTTATCCCTAAACCATACATATCCGTGTTCCTAAATCCCGTATGACGCAGAGGAATACGGATATTGTCCTATCATAAAGGAGGATTGTGCATGATTCTGAAAAAAAAGAACAGACAGGTAAGAGTTATTCCCGGATTTCATCTGACATTGGGTATCACGGTAGTCATATTGTCATTGCTGATACTCATACCGCTTGCGTCTGTTCTGCTGTATTCGTTCCGACTTTCACCCGCCGAATTTTTTTCTCTGATTACCGCAAAGAATGTACTGACAGCCTTTGCCACAAGTATTCTCTGTTCGGGAATAGGAGCATTGATTAACGCTGTTTTCGGACTGATTCTGGCATGGGTACTTGTCAAATACGATTTTCCGGGGAAAAGGATTCTTGACGGACTGATTGAACTCCCGTTTGCCTTGCCTACCGCTGTGGCAGGTATCACGCTTTCCAAGATGTTTTCCAATACAGGTTTTCCGGGAAAGTTTTTCTCTGGTATCGGTATTGATATTTCTTATACCCATATCGGCATTGTTATAGCCTTGATTTTTATCGGTATTCCTTTTACCGTCAGAGCAGTTCAACCCGTTCTGGAAAAAATAGATAGTCAGTATGAAGAAGCGTCCTATATTCTTGGAGCGTCCCGAAGCTATACTTTTCGGAAAGTGATTTTTCCCGAACTGTTTCCCGCTGTTCTGACAGGATTCGGACTTGCACTGGCAAGAGGTATCGGCGAGTATGGAAGTGTCATCTACATTTCGGGGAACAGTGCCAAAAACGGAACGCAAGTGGTTTCATATGTCATCATGCAGAAACTGGAAAGAATGGATTATGCCAGTGCAACCGCTATTGCGTTGGTATTGCTGATTATCTCCTTTTTGTTACTGTTTACCATTAATATTATCCAGATACGTCGGGCGAAGCGTATCAGTCTGAAATAAGGGGTGAGTGTTTTGGCTGTTCTTGATGAAAAAGATATCAAAGCAAAAAAGCGTACACAATATATTCTTATCGGAATCAGTGTGATATTTGTAGCATTTCTGTTGGTTCTTCCGCTGATTTCCATTATTGTCAACTCATTGCGACAGAGTTTTGCCTTTTATGTTCATGCTGTTTCGGAGGATTATGTTCTGTCGGCTCTGGGTGTTACGATATTGGCTACTGTCATAGCCGTATTTGTCAATACCGTTTTTGGTATCACAGCATCGTGGTTGCTGACAAAGTTCACTTTTAAAGGACAGAATATTTTATCCACACTTATTGACATACCCTTTTCCATTTCCCCTGTCATTGCAGGTCTTGCCTTTATTATGACGTTCGGCAGACTGGGCTGGGCAAGCGGAATGGTTGACAGTATCAACAACACTCTGGGAACAGATATTCAGATAGTCTTTGCTGTTCCCGGGGTAGTGCTGGCGACGATATTTGTTACTTTTCCGTTTGTGTCCCGAGAGATAATCCCTGTGCTGAATGCTCAGGGCAGAGATGAGGAAGAAGCAGGGGCGATTATGGGAGCTGACGGGTTTACCATATTCAGAAAAATTACATTTCCGCATATCAGATGGGCGGTGCTGTACGGTGTTATTCTGTGTACGGCAAGAGCGTTGGGCGAATTCGGAGCGGTAAGTGCGTTATCCAAAACCAGAGGAAAAACCTTTACTCTGCCATTGGAAATTGACGCTTTGTATATGTCAGGTTCAGCCGATTCCATCACGTCAGCATTTGCGGTATCTTCCTTGCTGGTAATTATTGCCGTGGCTGTTCTTGTGCTGAGAAACATTCTTGAGTTCGGTGCATTGAACAGGAAAAAGAAACATGAAAAGGACAGGTGACAGGTTATGTATGTTGAACTGAAAAACATCAGCAAATATTACGGTGATTTCAAGGCAAGCGATAATGTCAGTTTCGGTATTGAGAAAGGCAGACTTGTTGCCTTGTTAGGGCCGAGTGGCAGTGGCAAAACCACGATACTGAGAATGATAGCAGGTCTGGAATATCCAGATGACGGCGAAATCCTTATTGACGGCAAAGTAGTCAACAACATTCCCGCCTCCAAAAGAGGTATAGGTTTTGTCTTTCAGAGTTATGCACTTTTCAAATATATGACGGTCTTTGATAATGTCGCTTTCGGGCTGGAGGTACAGAAAGTTCCCAAAGGAGAAATCAAAGAAAGAGTCAATGAACTGATTGAACTGGTAGGGCTGAAAGGTCTTGAAAAGCGATATCCCAATCAGTTATCGGGCGGTCAGCGGCAGCGTGTTGCTTTTGCCCGAGCTCTTGCCCCTAATCCGAAGCTGTTGCTTCTTGACGAACCTTTCGCCGCCATAGACGCTAAAATACGGCAGGAACTGCGTAGCTGGCTGAAAGCCATGATAGAAAAACTGGGGATTACCAGTATCTTTGTCACCCATGACCAGGACGAAGCTATCGAGGTGGCTGACAGTATCATCATCACCAACAAAGGCAGAATTGAACAGATAGGTACACCGCTTGAAGTTTATCAGAATCCGCAGACGGCTTTCACTGCTTCCTTTTTCGGACACCCTGACGAACTTCCTGACTATACGCAGTTCAACAGTTTTGAACGGCTCAACCATGTCGAAAAAGCCTTTGTCAGACCTGAGTTTATCAAAGTTACCAAGAAAAACGAAGAACAAATCTATAAACATTCTGCGGTTGAGGGCGTAGTGGAACAGACATATTTCAGAGGCGATGTCATAGAACTTCTTGTCAAAGTAAACGGAACATCTGTCACGGCAAGACGGGGACTTGATGAACCGTTTGTCGCTGTGGGGGAAAAGGTTGATGTATTCATCTACCGTATTTTTGTTACATCGGGTGAAAATGCCTATCTGCTGAAAAATTCCTCCGTCCGTGAAGAATCCGTTGTCATTTAACGCATACTGTCAGAAAACAGAGAGGTTGTCTTGTGTACAGCCTCTTTTCCTTGTTCATAAAATGATTGACTTACACTGTCAATAAGATTACAATAATGGTCTGTCAGGGGGAATGATTTTGTATTGCCTAAGCATGAATTATAAAAGTGCAGATATCGCATTGAGAAGCAAGCTGGCTTTTTCGCCACAGCAGAAGAACGACATTATCAACAGACTGCTTCGGGAAGAAACCGTATCCGA
>CACYBZ010000298.1 GCA_902772795.1 uncultured Ruminococcus sp.
GACAGAAGCGGTATGTTTTCCGACACGGCAAAATATAAAGGGGTTTACCGTCTTTTCTACCCGAACGGTACGGAATACGATGAAAACAACAAACGCAGAATGAAAACCGCACTGGAAAATATCAAACGTTCCAATCCGCAGTTGAATGTAGATTTTTCCAAAGAGTGGGACGGTAAAGTATTCAAGGATTGTATTGTCGGAATGATTTTTCAGGACAGAGAATGGGAGTATAAAGGCACTCGTGGTATGACCGCACAGCCTTACAGCATTATCAGTATTGAACAACTGGAAAAGGGAAATTTCAAAATTCCCGAACCGAAATTTGTTGACAACCAACCGTCTGTGAGTTATTCAGCAAATGAAAATTTCAGCAGTCTTGACGATGAAGAGGACTTGCCGTTCTGATGTTTACATTAAGACCTTACCAGCGTGATTTGGTCGACAAAGTACAGGGGGCTTGGGCGGAGGGTTATCAAGCCCCTTGTGTGGTTTTACCGTGCGGTGGCGGTAAGTCGGTTATTGTGGCACAAATCACGAAAAATGTTATCGAAAACGGCGGTAATGTACTTTTCTTAGTTCACCGCAAAGAACTGGTTGCCCAAATCTATGCAACTTTTATCCGCTTTAAAATAGATATTGGGCGGTGTCGTATAGAAATGGTGCAGACCCTTTCCCGACACCCCGAACATATACCAAATCCCGATTTAATTATCACAGACGAAAACCATCACAGCCTTGCCAAATCGTATAAGAAAATCTATGAACATTTCAAAGACAGCAAAAGGCTTGGGGTAACGGCAACTCCCGAACGGCTCGGCGGAACAGGTCTTAAAGAAGTCAACGATATTCTGATTGAGGGCGTAACGGCAAAATGGTTAATCGACAATCATTATCTGTCACCATACCTTTACTATGCACCGCCTGTTATGGAAAAGATGCCGAAATTCCACACCCGAAAAGGCGATTACATTCAGAGTGAAGTTACAGACTTTTTCCGACAAAAGAAAGTCTATGGTAATGTCATTAAACAGTACCGCAAAATCGCAGACGGAAAACAGGCAATCTGTTATCTGCCGACTGTGGAGTTCAGCAGGGAAATTTCGCAGAAATTCAACAACGCTGGCATATCTTCTGCTCACATTGACGGTGAAACACCGTCCGTTGTCAGAAATGCCATTATTGAAAAATTCCGACAGGGTGAAATCAGAATCCTTTGCAATGTCGATATTATTTCAGAGGGCTTTGATGTTCCCGATTGTGAGTGTGCCATATTACTCCGTCCGACAAAATCGCTGACACTGTTTATTCAGCAGTCTATGCGGTGTATGCGGTACAAAGAGGGCAAAACAGCGATTATCATTGACCACGTGGGTAATTATCTGGAACACGGTTTCCCCGATGACGACAGAGAGTGGTCGCTTGACGGTCACCCGAAAAAGTCCGCTAAACAGGGCGAAATGCCTGTAAAGGTCTGTCCACGATGTTACTATACCGTTTCGCTGAATACTTATCAATGTCCGAATTGCAGTTATGAATTTGAACGGAAATCCAAAACCACACAGACTGTTGATGTCGATTTACAACGGCTTGACATTGCTGAAAGAGAAAAACTCCGTTTTGAAAATAAAGTGAGCAGAATGTTATCGTATAAGGAATGTCAGACCTATAACGAACTTTTAGAATTTGCCCGACAACACAATTACAAAAAGGGCTGGGCGTATTACAAGGCAAAGGAGCTGAATATCATTGGCAGTCAGAAATCACGGGGAAACACAACTCCAAAACGCTATCCGTGTAAAGCTGTCGGAATGTGGCTTGGTGACACGAAATAATGTGGGAACTTTTCTGACAATGAACGGCTACCCTATCTCCATAGGCATAGCAGGAATGTCGGATTTGACGCTTTTCGCCAGAGGCGGTAAAACAATATTCATTGAGATAAAAACACCGTCAGGACGGCTTTCAGAGGGTCAGAAACGCTTTTCTCAGACGGTTACGGAGTTGGGATTTGAGTATATCATTATTCGCAACAGGAAAGAAGCAGAGGAGCTATGCTTACAGCTAAAGAAATTGAACAACTCATAAAAAACAACAGTCCGTTGCCGAAATATGCGGACTGTTATGAAAAATTCTATTATCATGCC
>CACYBZ010000299.1 GCA_902772795.1 uncultured Ruminococcus sp.
GAACTTTTCGAAAACACAACTCTCTTAAGATGTCTACAGTGAATAAAAACTCCACGTTCCATTCTCAATACATTTGCGGGAATATAGACTTCTTTCAGACTACTGCAACCGTAAAAGGCACGAGATTTGATGAAAAGAAGGCTTTTGGGGAGTTCTATATCCACTAAACTACTACAGCCGGAAAATACTCCTTCTCCTATATCGTAAACATTCTGCATTCCTGAAACCTTCTTCATATTCTTACAATCCGAAAAGATGTATTCTTCCAAAAAACAAACCTTTTTTGGAATGTAAATACTCTCCAAGTTAATACAACCAGCAAAACAGCTTTCAGCAATGCACTCAACGCTCTGTGGCATATTAACAGTCTTTAAACTTAAACAAGATGCAAAAGCCATATAACCAATACATTTTACTGTATCAGGAATAGAAACACTTGTTAATTCACTCATTTTTGCAAAAGCAAAGTCTTCAATCACTTCAATTCCTAAAGGAATTACAACGTCACACCTCCGTTTTACAGCCTTCTCAGCCATTTCTCTTGTAAAAAACCTGTTTTCTTTCATTAGAAAAACCTCCGTAAAATATTATACTGTGTTGGAAATAGATATCCTTCTCTTTTGTAAATTAAGAAATAAATAAACTTCTTAATACTAGTTTTGCAAAAGCAAATCTATATTTCAACATCTGTATTTAGTAATTATAACACAAATTTATGTAAAATGCAAGAAAAAAGAGAAATCGCAATTGCGATTTCTCAAAAATGTTTAGTATGAACCTAATTTGTGAGTAATATTATTTTCCTCACACCATTTTTTTATCATTTTACCTTCCATGTACAAAAAGCTGTCAAAAGAGTAGTGTCTTATATCATCAAAATAAATATCCTTAAATTCTTTTGCATGATAAATCTTTAATATTTTCTCAAGTTTGAATTGCCTTTGACTATAAGTATCAAAAGCCCATCCATTCTTGACATACAATACATGCAAACAATAGCCATTTTCATCTTTTGAATTGATATTCTTAACAGCTATTATTTTAATAGAACCTTCTTGTAACGTTTTTAGAATTTGAAAGCAAACATAATAACACCGTCCTCTACATTTCTCACTAGCTATCAAACTATAAACGTCTGTTTTTTTCATATAAAGATTTGTAAAATCTTCACTTGAAAAACACTTTCCTTTTTTTGTGTACCAATAAAAATACAACTTCTCAACAACTTTGTTGTAAAACTCCTTTATTGCCTCATTGAATAACAGACCAAAACATCCCATAAAAACCACATATGCTATAATATATGCTATAAAAAAGATTCTCGTTTCGGTTGATATTGCTTTTTCACAAAAGCGTGTAGTAAAACAAGGCAAAAGAGGAAAAAACAACATTATAAACTCCATGAAACTACAAAAGAGTTTATTTATATGCTGTTTGGCAAGCAAACTAAAAAGCATATCTTGAGACTCTTTTGAAAATTCCTTATACACCGTCCTCCGTAAAATGAATTTTAACATTTTTTTCACACCTTTCTAATTTTATGTATATTATTATAACATAAGTATAGGTTGTTTTCAAGCCCTATTTTCCTGTTTTTTTACCCAAACAGAAACACTCCCATCTTTACACAAAAAATCTCCATTTCCACTTGAATCAATCAAAACTTCCTCTTCTATATTTTTCAAATAATCTACAAATACGGTATTTGCGAATTCACTTCCAACATTCATATTAATAGTTCCACCCGATTTATTCGTCATAAGCACAGCCAAACCAGAATTTGGATGTTCCAAATCACCTTTTCGTACAAAACCTATCAAATCAGATGAACAGAAATAATCCTCCTGTTCACCGTAAGCGTAAAGTTTTCTCAAATACAACAATTTATCTAACATACTTTTCTGTGCATTTACATTTTTTGCTGGAATGCCATAATAATCTCCATAAAACACGCAAGGTAATCCATCTTTTCTTAGCAAAATAAGAGAATATGCATGAGGTTTAAACCAATCTGGAACCCATGATTCTAAAGCTTGCCCTGGCTCAGTATCATGATTATCAACAAAAGTAACTGCCATATCTGGATTATCTTTAACTAAAGAGCCATCAAAAATTGTTCTCATATCAAAATCTCCATCACTTGTTGAAGCATTAATAAAATTATAATGTAATGGAACATCAAATAATTTCATACAATTTTGTGATTTTTCAATATAACTTTTTATTGTATCAACATTTATACTCCAATATTCACCTACGATAAACAATTTTTTATTTAAACTTTCCTCAACTTTTTTTATCCATTCAGGAAAAAATTCAGCTCTAATATGTTTTACAGCATCAAGTCTACAACCATCAGCTCCAGTAATTTGCATATACCACTTTCCCCAATTCTGTAATTCAACAACAACATCATGATTATTTAAATCAATATCTGCTCCCATCAAAAAGTCAAAGTTTCCTTTTTCTTTATCTACATTTTCATCCCAATGTTTTCCATAAAATTTGTAAATAGATGCTGTAGATGTACTCTCATCCCAGTCAACACCATGAAAATGAGTCCAATTCCATTTAAAGCTAGAATAAGTATCACCTCTACCAGGAAAATCATATTTTGTCCAAGCCTTAATAGGACGCATATCAGATACAGATACAGTTCTATCCTCAGTATCCTCCTGAACTGCCAAAACTTCTTCTGTTTCATCTGC
>CACYBZ010000300.1 GCA_902772795.1 uncultured Ruminococcus sp.
ATTTTTTATGATATTTTGATTGACTATTTTCTCATTTTCGTGTAATATAAGTATAAGGGATATTTTGTGATACAGAAGAGGTGAACAGATTTGGACGTAACCCCTGATACAAAATCGGAAGTTGAAACAGATGATGAAGTATTGGTAAATCAGATACAGCAAGGCAAAGGGGAATTGTTCAATCAGATTGCGGACAGATATTTTTCGGTGATATGTGCAAGAGCCAAAAACATCACCACGACCGATACAGACGACATTATTCAGGAAGGCCTTGTAGGGTTATGGAGTGCCGTACAAACCTATGATTTCGGTAAGAACGTCACATTTCGGACATATGCGTTCAAGTGTATCGAGAATGCCATTATCTCAGGTACAAAACGAGGATTGGGAAAAAAACGTATTCCCTATGAGCATATCGTCTACCTTGACAGCGATAGTTCTCATCATATTGAAGACAATCTCCCCTCCCCTGAAGACAGCGTGATTCAACAAGAAGATTATCTCTGTATGGTGGAAAAAATCAAGTCAGTCCTTTCCAAAAAGGAACTGAAAGTCCTTTCGTATTATCTCGCCGGAAATTCTTATCAACAGATTGCACAGATGATGAACTGTGATACGAAATCCATAGACAATTCCATTCAGCGGATACGCAGAAAACTTCGGAAATAACAAATATCCTTCCAGATGTCCGTATAGCTTAGAACAGAAAAGCGATGTACTCCCTACATAGAGAACGGTGCAATTCCGTTTCCGGACAAAAATATTTTAAGAGAGGTACTACCCGATGTACGAAGACAAAACATTAGTGTGTAAGGAATGTGGAAAAGAGTTTACTTTTACCGCCGGGGAACAGGAATTTTACGCTGAAAAAGGATTCACTAACGAACCACAGAGATGTAAAGAATGCAGAGATGCCCGCAAAAACAGACGTGCCAGCAAAGAAATGTTCACTACTGTCTGTGACGAGTGCGGTGCAGAAACACAAGTTCCTTTCAAGCCTACCGAAGGCAGACCTGTTTATTGCAGAGAGTGTTTTGCCAACAAAAAATGATTTACCGTATCGGACAGATGTCTGTTGCTGAACAAAACGGTTCAATAAGGAATGTAAATCAATAATGTTGAAAAAGTTTTCCTCATTTTCGGATTTTTGTCCGTCAATGGGGAAAACTTTTTATCATTCAATTACAAATCCAGATCATTGGCAATAATATCATCATACGTTTCTCTTTTGACAATCAGTCTTGCCTTGCCGTCCTTTACCATTACCATAGCGGGACGGGGATTACGGTTATAGTTCGATGCCATAGAATAGTTATATGCACCCGTAGAAAGCACAGCCAGTGTATCACCAACCTGTACATCATAGACTGCCGTATCTTTCTGAATGAGGTCACCGCTTTCACAGCACTTTCCTGCAACGGTAACCTGCTCATTGGGGGTTTTGTCCGCCTTACCTGCGTTGACTACCGTATAAGCCGACTCATACAACGCATAACGGATATTGTCCGTCATACCGCCGTCTACCGATACATAGGTACGGATATTCGGAATTTCTTTTCTGCCACCGACCGTGTACAGCGTAATACCTGCTTCTCCGACAAGAGAACGACCAGGTTCAATATAGATGTACGGTACAGGAATATCATATTCTTTTGCCTTGGCAATAACAACTTCCGAAACTGCTTTCATGTAATTGTCATATGCTGTAGGATTGTCGTCCTGCGTGTACATAATACCAAATCCGCCACCGAGATTCAGTTCACGGATAACATAACCTGTCTGCTTCTTAATGTCACCGATAAAGTCCATCATGACTTTTCCTGCGGATACAAACGGGTCAATATCAAAAATCTGCGAACCGATATGACAATGCAGTTCTGTCAGTTCCACATTTTCAAACGCAAATGTCTTTTTGACTGCCTCCATTGCTTCTCCTGTTTCCAGAGCAAATCCGAATTTGGAGTCAATCTGTCCTGTCATAATAAAGTTATGCGTATGGGCATCAATTCCCGGCTTGATTCGCATAGAGATTTTCGCTGTTTTGCCTTTCTCCTTTGCCAGACGGTTGAGTAACTCCAGTTCGTAAAGATTATCGACAACAACCTTTCCTACGTTGTAATCCAGTGCCATTTCCAGTTCAAGCGGTGTCTTGTTGTTGCCGTGAAACTGTATCTTTTCGGCAGGAAATCCCGCTTTCATCGCCGTATACAGTTCACCGCCTGATACAACGTCAAGCCCCATATTCTCGCTCATAGCAAGCTGTACCAGTGCCTTACAGCTCAATGCCTTGCTGGCATACAACGGCAGACCGTTTCCGCCATAGTAATTCTTTACCGAATTGACATAGGACTGACAATTCTTTCTCACTGTATTTTCATCTAAAACGTAAAGCGGCGTGCCGAACTCCTTTGCCAGTTCCAGCGTATCGCAGCCGCCTATGGTAAGATGTCCCTTTTCGTTTACCTGTAAACAATCGTTGACAAACATTCCACATTTTCCTTTCCTTTAAGTACTGAACGATTGTATTATACAATATTTGTACTACCATTTTCAACAATATTTTGAATATAATTTCTGATTTCTTGTGTACCCTCGTTCGTCACCGCCGAAAACGGAAACAACGGAATATTGCCGTATTCTGACAACATGGATTGTATCAGTTCATATTGCTGTTGCTGTTGTGTTTTTTTCAGCTTATCCTTTTTCGTCATGACCACGATAAACGGTATGGCGGATTCTGTAAGAAAGCTTATCATGTTCAAATCGTCCTGCGTGGGTTTGTGTCGCATATCAATTATCTGAACAACCAATATCATTTTTCTTTCCTGTGCAAAATATCCTTCGACAAGTTCCGCCCAACGGACTTTTTCCGCATGGGATACTTTAGCATAACCGTAACCCGGTAAATCCACTAAATTAAATTCATTGCCTACCTTGAAAAAATTGATGGTTGCCGTTTTTCCCGGCTGACCGCTCACCCTTGCCAGAGCTTTTCGGTTGACGATTTTGTTAATCAGTGAGGATTTTCCTACATTTGACCTGCCTGAAAAAGCAATTTCAGGTAAGTCACTTTCCTTCAGCTGACTTGGTTTTCCTGCTGTGTAGAGTAACTGTGCATCAAAAAACTCCATAATCGCTCCTCCTTTTTCGTAGGTGGGGACGCTGTCCCCACACCCCTGTCAGGGGCTCCGCCCCTGAACCCCGCAAGCCTTTAAAAAGGCTTGACCGAAACTTTTAAG
>CACYBZ010000301.1 GCA_902772795.1 uncultured Ruminococcus sp.
ATTCCCATCGGACTGGGGTCATTTGTGATGAGTATTGCCAGTACGATAGATTCCATTCTCGTCAATTACAGAATTGTCAGTATTATGAAAAGCGGTCATGGCGATGTATTGATGGAAATGTATTCCTTTTTGTTGCCCAAACACAACGATTTGTTTGTGAAAGATTTCGCCGGTGAATATTCCATACAAGTGTTTTTATTTGGTTGTTACGGATATGCACTGACTTTTCTGATGTTGGTGACGGCTGTTACACAGGTATTCGGACAAAGTGCTATGCCTGCTCTGACTGCCGCATGGACAGCAAAAGATAAAGCCTTGATCAAAAGTAATATCAATACCATTCTGAAAGTCACTTTGCTTGTCACTTTGCCTGCAGGTATAGGACTTTCCATATTGGCAAAACCGTTGCTTACTTTGTTATACGGTGTAAGAGTAGAAGTAGAAATAGCGACTTACGTCTTACAGGTAATGGGAATATCCAGTATTTTCATTGCGACAAGCACGCCTATATGCAGTATGTTGCAGGCTATCGGACGGGTTGATATGCCGTTGAAACTTTATACAATAGGTATGTTAATCAAAATAGCGATTAATTATATTTTGGTCGGAATCCCGCAAATCAATATACAGGGTGCTGCGGTCGGTTCCTTGATAGCGTATCTGTTTGTTTCTGTAGTGGGTGTCTATATTATTGCCAGGGACACAAAAGTAATTCCTGATTTCAGCAAAATACTGATTAAACCCTTAATTGCAGCATTATGTTGCGGAGTTGCAGCATATTTCGTCAACTATCTGGTAATTCAGGTTATACCGCCGAGCAGATTCACTGTTGTTCCGTCTTTGCTTGTAGCGATGGTAGTTTATTTTTCCGTACTGCTTTTACTGAAAGGCATCACGGCGGAAGATTTAGCAGAAATGCCGGGGGGAAATAAATTAGCCGGAATACTTGCTAAATATAAACTTTTGCGGTAAAATGATATATTATCAGAAAGAAAAGGATTTGCAGATTATGAAATTTACACAAAAAGATAACTATAAATTTTACGATTTGGTGAAAATTATAGAATTGTTACGTGCACCTGACGGGTGTCCTTGGGACAAAGTACAGACACATCAGTCTATCAGACAGGATTTTATTGAAGAAACGTATGAAGTCATTGAAGCCATAGACAACGATGACAGAGCATTGCTCAAAGAAGAACTCGGTGATGTTTTGTTGCAGGTGGTTTTTCATGCACAGATAGAAACGGAACAGGATTCCTTTACGATTAATGATGTAGCAGACGGTGTCTGTAAAAAAATGATTATCAGACATCCCCACGTTTTTGGCAATGTGCAGGCTGATACAGTCGATGAAGTGCTGACAAACTGGGATAATATCAAAATGCAGACAAAATCACAGACAACACAGTCTGAGGTTCTGGCAGGTATTTCCAAGGCGTTGCCGTCGCTTATGCGTAGTCAGAAACTACAGAAAAAAGCAGGAAAAATCGGTTTTGACTGGCAGGATATTCATGGTGCAATGGATAAGTTAAAAGAAGAAGTCAGTGAACTTGATGAAGCAGTGACACAAAATGACCTGTCACACATTGAAGAAGAATTAGGTGATGTATTATTTTCTGCGGTGAATATTGCCAGATTTGCACATACCGATGCGGAAAAAGTGCTTTATAACGCATGTGAAAAATTTATACAAAGATTTACTGCTATGGAACAGCTGGCTAAACAACAGGATATTGACATTCAGAAAACAGACCTTGAAATGTTAAATACGTTATGGGAGAATATCAAAAACAATCAGTAATCCTGATTCGGAGGTTACAGGAATATGAATAAAAAAGAGTTAATTGCCAGAGTCACCGAAAAAGCGGGAGTTTCCACCAAAGCAGATTTTGAACAAACAGAAGAAATCATTTCTGTATTATGGGAAACCATCATGGAAGAAGTTGCCTGCGGAAATAAAGTTCAGATTTTAGGATTCGGAACTTTTGAACAACGTATCCGTAAAGAAAAAACAATGAGAAATCCCAAAAATATCGAAGAACTGATAACGGTACCTGAAGCAAAAATTCCTGTGTTCAAAGCAGGAAAAAATTTCAAGGATATGGTAAACCCATAATTTTCATAATTTCAGACTCTGTACAGTTTTTTGTGCAGAGTCTGTCTGTTTTTTGAAAACTTAATCTTCGTATTTCTACATATTTTACTACGTA
>CACYBZ010000302.1 GCA_902772795.1 uncultured Ruminococcus sp.
ACATTGATGACAAAGTTTGCTTGATGGATAAAATCTGTCAACAAGTCTTAATTCAATGCCGTATTCTTTGCATTTCGCTGTCAGTTGAGTCCTGTATTTCACAATATTGAAAACATTGTAGGAAAATATCCTCTTTTGATGGTTTTCATGATGTTATTCCCATTTGACATAGTCAAGTTCGATTTTTATAATTTTTTGTGCTTCCAGTGTTATCATTGTAATATGGTCGTTGATGCGGTATGACCTGCCTATCATCAGGTTGACATCGGTAGTATATTCAAAAAACTGATACGGTTGAGTATAAAAAAGTTCGTCAACCGTAGTATTGAAATTAAGATTATCGCCTATTTTGAAGTAGAAAGATTTTTTCTTGTCTTTTGCCACCTGATACAGCTTATCGACAATATTATCATATTCGGTAATGCTGTCAAAGTTGGTAAGCAATGCCCCTTCACGGTTGTAAAAAGTTTGTTTTTCACTGGTGCATACGGGCAACGGCAAATTAAAAATCTGTGTTTTATCGGAATCTGTTCCGCATAATTGTTCTTCACTCATTTCAGTGAACGGTTTGGCAATACGATGGTCAGCTTCAATGTAAGAATCTGTGGCATTGAAATAGAAATACAGAATATTGTCACTTTCTTTTTTTCGGTCTTCGTTGTTCAGAACCTGTTTTTCATCCCATGTTGTATCCAGATGATACCACTCACGGTCAATACATACCATACACCATTGGTGAAGTTCATTTTTACTGTAACCGTTTACCGAAATACTTTGTATACCTACTTTCCGTAACAGATACTGTGTGGCTTTGGTATATCCCTCACAGACTGCCAGATGTTTGATAAGTACACCATACACTGAAAAAGCATAGATATCATCTTTGGTGTTTTTTACACCTGTTGCATAGGCACAATGTTCGATAATTTTATCATGTATAAATTTTTCCCGTTCGTACTCGTCAAGACCATCGGGAATCCCTTTGAGAAATTTTTCAGTAGCCGTATCGAGTTCCTTTTGCATGGAGATAACTTCCTGCTTACTGAACAGGGAGTACAGATGCACCATAGTGATTTTATTTCCGGCAAAATAGCCGAACACGTTGGAAAGCCAGAAAATTTCAGGGTGGTCGCAGTTGAAAGCTTCTATAACAACTCTTATTCCGCCTTCTGTGAGGTGTTCCTCAGTCATTTCGATTTTTTCAATAGCGTAAAATCCGTCATTTCCTTTTTCATCGCTGATTTTCCCTGCTACCTCCAGAAACTTCTTGTAGAGTGTCCGTTGTGCCTCAGTCTGCAGAGAATAATAACCATAACGTAATTCCACCATGTCATAAGGGGTGACTTTTTTTTCAGGTTCCGTGGGTGGGTCGGTGGAATGTTCAGAGAGAGATTCCGTTGATGATTCCGTGTAAAATCCCACTATTTCATCTAACACATGCTGACAGCCTGTATTGATGAACATCATGGCGAAAGCCAGTGTTATACTTAAAAGTTTTAATGTTCTTTTAGCCATGGTATCACCTCTGAAATAATACTATACACCTTGATTATAGCATATAAAATGGCTTTTAACAATAATTATTTTGAACAGTTTTGCCATTTATCATGCAATAAGAAAATCCCCTGACAGTTGTCAGGGGATTATGGGTATTGTTCATCTGATGAAATGAAAATGGTACTTTATGATTTGGTAGTTTTATCATCGTCAGTATCTGTTTTTACTGACGAATACTGGTCAATCGGCAGACAGAGTGTTCTGTTTTTCTTCTGACGTACATAGTATTTTTCAAGAAGTATGATGAGGGCAAACAGAAGACTGCCACAGAAGAACAGAACAACCGAAAGCACAAAACCGTCAGGAACATAGCGGAAAGTTACCGTATGTTTTCCTTTGGTAAGTTCCACGCCGACAAGTGCATTATTGGCAAGTGGTATGACTTCCGTCTTTACGCCGTCTACATAGGCTGTCCAGCCCTTTTCATACGGGATAGAAGTGAACATTAATCCGTCTTTCTTTGCCTGAATATCACCGCTGATAAAAGAGGTTTTGAATTCCTTGATATCGTACAGTTCATCGTTAAGTGTCTGATAACCCTTGTTATAGACATCTTCATTGAATTCACATACGACAACATCGCAATAACCTGATGTTCCCCTGGCGTAGGGAATTTTTATTCTTACCTGTTCGCCTTTACTGTATACACCCAGCGAAATCAGGAAAGGAAATCGGATTTCATAGCGTTTTTCTATACCGTCACGTCCTGCAATATTGATGGCATTATCCTGACAGTTTTCACAATGGGTATAGGCATAAAGCGGTACATTGTCTTTTTCAACTGTATAGGTCAGAGTTAGTGTGCCTGAATCGGACGTAGCATTGCAGTAATACTGCGTTGCGGAAGTGATACTGACAGGAAAACCTGTCGATAACGGAGAGGCTTTCAGCGGTGTGAAAATTTCCTCATTAAGACCTGTTGCCTTGACAAAGAAATTGTCTTGTGCATCAAACGGTGTTTTTACTTTTGTTCCGTTTTTGTCAATATGATAATTGAATGTCTTCAATGCAGAGTTTGTCATGAAACCGAGGGCAAGAGGTGTATTGTTCTTATAGGAGTTTGCTCCCGTATCCGTTTCCAGAAATTCCCAGTTGTTGGTATTTCCTGCGACGGAACGCCTTGCCAGCATATAGTTGATATTCAGTATGGAACTGATTAAAGGGGTATTTTCACAGTAGTAATATCTGTTTCCTGCGTCCCAGCCAATCATACCCATACCTTCAACAAAATTGGTAACAGATTCGTTGACGGTAGAGGAGAAGAAAGAAACACCGTTATAACCGTAAATCGCTGAGTCATTAATGGTATAATTCTGTTGCATTTCCATGCGATAGAACGGGGATTTGTCACTGCTTTCGATATGTGACTTCAGATTCTGAATAGGTTCATTCTGGTCGGGGTAGCCGTCGTGGGAAGTGACTCTGACGGTCTTGACACCCAGAAAAGCTCCCGATACCATTTCTGCCATGATGACGGCGAACAGTCCCACTGTTATTACCGACTGGGGAAGAATTTTAGCGTCATACAGTAAGAATAATCCTGTACAGACAAGGGTGACTGCCAGTGTGGCGATAACTGCGGACAGATTTTTTTCTTCTGAGGATTCGGTAACCGTCTGTGGCCCTACATAGGCGAATACAATAAATACGCCTGCGGTCACCGCTATAATAAAGATATCTGAAAATGTGATTTTTTCGATGAACGTATAGCCACGATAAGCCATCAGCACCAGAACAAGACTTATCAGGAAAGAAAAACGGTAAGGCAACATATTCGGCAAATGGAAGCCGTGCAGAATAAAGTTGGGCAATTTGTAGACACAGCAGTACAGGAAAAATACCAGTACAACGGCAACGGCAATTTTTTCCCGCAGGGAAATTTTTGTACAGCGGAAATAAAAAGCTGCCAGTAATATGCTGATGAATCCGCAGTAGATATTGGGCAATCCTTCTTTGTCGGTAGGTTTGGTGTAGGTTACTGTGTTGGCAAGAATATCGGAAATATATTGCATAACGTTTTCTTTGTAGTGCCAGTCGTATATCTCAGAAAACTGAGGCATAATATTTTCCATACTGTGCGTATTTTGCAGGGCTAAAAGGGCAGGTAACATGAAAAGCATTCCGATACATAATGCCAGCAGAGAAAATCCGCCGAAACTGACCAGTTTCAGAAAGAATGCCTTGACAGTCGGTTTTTTGACAACCATCACTACCGCAAACAGAATGACCATAAAAATACAGATGAAAAATCCGATATAGTAATTGACAATCATTGTCAGAGCCAGTGCAATGACATAGGTTTTGTATTTGCCGTTGACAATCAGGGAATATGCTCCTGATACGACCAGCGGACATAAGGCGATAGCGTCAAACCAGATAATGTTCCAGTAGTAGCCCATGGTAAAGGCGGAAAGGGCAAACAGCAAAGAGAAAAATATCAGGGAAAAATCATTTTTCTTGAAAATATTCCGCAATAACAAGGCGGTAAACATTCCGGCACAGCCCACTTTTGCCATAAGAAACAGAGTCAGGGCTTCTCTCAGATATTCACCCGGCACGAAAAACAACAGCAGGTTCATCGGACTTGCCAGATAGTAAGAAATCAGGGCAATATAGTTTGTTCCCAGTCCCGTTCCCCACGACCAGAGCATCGAAGACCCCTCCTGCAGTTTCGACTGGAAATTACAGTAAAAAGGATAGTATTGTTGCCAGAAATCTGTTACCAGTATTTGTTGGTCACCGAACGGGTATACTTTGTAAGACGCAAAAGCAATTCCCATAATCAGAAACGGCACGAAAAAGGAAAGTATGATGAAACGCTGTTCATAAATGCTTTCTTTGAAATTTTTTTTCGATGGTGTACTTGCCACGACAGACGGTGTTTTTATCCGCTGGTTACGGCTCATAATTTATCAAATCCTTTCGTCAATGAGTTGTTCGGAATCAGTAAATTGACAAACATCATTTTTCCGAAAAATTTCTACCTGAACTGACAAAATCTGCTTATACAAATTTTGTCCGGAGTTTGATGAGTTTAAGGGCGTTGCCCTTGAAAATCCCACAAGGGGCTTTGCCCCATATGCACTAAGTTAATTTTTATTACCCCTCTGTCAGCCGTTGGCTGACATCTCCCCTTTCAGGGGAGACTCT
>CACYBZ010000303.1 GCA_902772795.1 uncultured Ruminococcus sp.
AATCGTCTTCGTCGTAATCGTCCTCAAAACCTTCTGAATTCCATAACTCTCTGAATCTGTCCGAAAATCCCATAACCTCTATCCTCCAGGATTGATTTATTTATAAATTCTTTCACCAAAAAGTGATGAACCTATCCTGACCATATTTGCTCCGCATCTTATGGCTTCCTCATAATCCGATGACATACCCATAGACAAATATGTCATATCAATATTATCCATGTTTTTGCCCTTGATGTCAACAAATAACTTGTGCATCTGAGAAAAATATGCCGATATTTTTTGGCTATCCTCACAAATGGGAGGAATGGTCATCAGTCCCCGCACTTTGACATACTCTGCCTGACTTGCCTCATAACAGAGTTCCTCCAGCTGTTCGGGAAATACGCCCGATTTGCTTTCTTCCCTGCCTATGTTGACTTCCAGCAAAATATCCATCGTTTTCTGCCGTTTCTTCCCCTGTCGGGATAACTCCTGTATCAGACGGATATTGTCTATGGACTGTATCATGTCTACTTTGTCGACAATCTGACGGATTTTATTGCTTTGCATATGTCCGATAAAGTGCAGTGAACTGTGGGCAAGGTCGTAATGTTCGTATTTCGACAAAAGTTCCTGTACTTTGTTCTCCCCGATATAGGATAACCCTAAACTGATGGCATAGTTGATATAGGCAACATCAACGGTCTTTGTCGCTGAAAGAAAAATAATATCTTCCCGTTTTCTGCCGTCAGCCAACGCACAACGGCTGATATTTTCCTCTATGGTACGGTAATTATACTCGATATCATTCAATTTCTGCGGATTGAGTGACAACTTTTCCTGCATATAAATCAGTTCCTTCCGTTACAATTTTATCATATAATTTTATTGTCGTTCCACTGAACAAGTCTTCATTTTCCTCGTCTGTATCACATAAGACAAATTCGTCAGTTTCGTACAAAGAAACGATTTCTTTGAACTTCAGCTCATTCCCGTGCAGAATATAAACACCGTTTACCTTGGCTTCTTCTGTTCGGGTTGTGCCGTCTGCATTGTCAACAGTACGTGTGATAGTGTCATTATGTATGGCTTTTCTGGGAACTTTTATGCCTGAATATTTCTTTACGGCAATATCGACTTCTTCATGACGTATCTTTGACAATGTAACGTTCATATCTTTACATTCAAAGATGGCTACTGCACAGCCTGTGTTGTAATCATTATTGACAGCAACCAGTCTGGCATTGACAGATGTGGTGGATACATACGGAATCTGTATTTCTACCACGTCCGAAATATCATTCAGACTGTCCACATCTTTCGCCCCTATCGGACAACACAGATACCAATTAACTTTGGATATGATTTTGCCGATAACATTCTGTGACGGTACTTTGACATTCGCCTCCTGAATATTGGTAAGCTGGGGATAGGTCATATTCATTACCTGCGTATAGTCAAAAAGATTTTCGTATCCGTCTGTATGGCTCGTAAAGACACCTGCTATTCCTGAAACAATCTGTCCCAACGCAGGTTTGGCGGACTGCTCCAATACTAATTTTTCATTCTGTAATGTTTCGATTCGCTCATTGAAGTCCGTGATTTTTCCTGTGATAATCTGCTTCTCGTTCATGGAATACAACAATCCCTCCAGCGATTCTGACGCTTTGGAAAAATTGTTGTTCTTTGTATCACTGATAAAGGTCTGTATGTTGGCGTTGAGCGATTTGTTGATGGATTCCAGAGATGCTCCGACAACATTGGACATGGTATTGATTTTTCTCAGATTTTCAATTTCTTCGTTCATCTTCCTGATATTCGTGGAATTGATAGCATCTGTTTCATTTTCGTATACACTGGCAATAATACCGCCTTTTTCAACGGCATCACAATCTTCAATGTTGTAACTCAGTATACCTCCGCTGTCATTGGTAACATAATTTTCATCACGCAAAATATACGCTTTGCTGTGCAGATTTTTGGCTACTGTTTCATACTGTGCCGATTCTACATAAACCATAGAAAGGGTCGGTCGGATACTTTTGATAATGATGGATACCACAACAATACTTGTCAGCAACACTGCCACGAACAGAATAATATCTTTTAAGGCGAATTTTTCCCGAATACGTTTTAAAGCTCTCATACGCATATACTCCGTTTGTTCAAAATTTCTTCTGATGAAAGGTATCAGTTATAGTATATCGCTTTTTCTGACAATTTCAACCGCTTTTTCAATGACTTTTTCTTTTTCCATGATATCTGTACAAATCCAGTGAATATTTTTATCACGTCTGAACCATGTCAGCTGTCTTTTGGCATACCGTCTTGTCGCCCGCTTCAGATTTTCAGTCGCCTCCTCCAAAGAGATTTCTCCTTTGAAATAAGGCTCAAGTTCCTTGTAACCAATAGCTTTTGCTGATGTCGCCGAATAATTTTTGGAAAGATATGCTTTCGCTTCTGCAAGCAGTCCTCTGTTTATCATGTTGTCAACCCTGAGATTGATTCTGTCATACAATTTCTGCCTGTCCTGACACGTCAGCCCGATTCGTACATCACGGTACGGTGACGGTTCATTTCTGGAATCCGCTATCATTTCTGTCATCGTCTTTCCCGTTGTACGGTAAATCTCGATTGCCCTTATCAGTCGGCGATGATTTGACATACCTATACGCTGTGCCGATGTTTCGTCAAACTCTGCCAGTTCGTGCAACAAGACTTCTGCCCCCTCCTGTTGCAAACGGTCGTAAAGTTCTTTTCTGATTTGTTCGTCACCGTTTTCTGCACCAAACGAAATGTTTTCCAGCAGGGACTGAATGTACAGTCCTGTTCCCCCTACCAGCAACGGGGTCTTTTTTCGGCAATGGATATCCTGAATAACCGCTCTCGCTTCTTTAACGTAATCCGCTACACTGTAACTGACATCGGGAGGCAAAAAATCTATCATATGATGTGGGATACCGTGCATTTCTGCTACGGTAGGTCTGGCTGTGGCAACGGCCATTTCACGGTATATCTGCATGGAATCCGCCGAAACCACTTCACCGTTGAATATTTCGGCAAGTCTTACACCAAGTTCTGTTTTTCCTGAGGCTGTCGCACCGCAGACAACAATCAACGGTATTTTTTCACTACAGTTCAATCTATCACACCCTGCCAAATTGTTTTTCCAGTTCCTTTTTTGTCAGCACAAAACAGACAGGTCTGCCATGCGGACAATATCTTATGGTTTCGTCTTCATCGACTGTTCGGGCAAGTTCCATCAGTTCTATTTCGTGATTCTTATTGCCTGCCTTTATCGCTGAACGACAGGATACACTATGATATACCCAGTCCATCTGTTCTGTATTGAGGTCTTTTTTTCTGCTGAGCAAGTTATCGGCAATTTCCACTATCATATCTTCAATACTGCCCTTTTCCACATACTGCGGAATTCCTCTGACAGCAACTTTTCCGTTACCAAAATCGTCAATATCAAAATTATAGGCTTTCAGACGGTCTATATTTTCAACCAGAACAGGATATTCTTCTTTGGTCAGCGTGACAACTACAGGTGTCAGTAATCCCTGCATATATCCTTTGCCATGTTCTTTTTTCAGTTTTTCATATATTATCCGTTCATGTGCTGCGTGCTTGTCAATGAAAAGAATTTTGTCTTTTCCTTTCTGTACCATGATATAGGTCGAAAATGCTTCCCCGAGGTAATGTAATTCTTCTTTGACTGTCGGCAAAATTTCAGGAACAGGATAATTTTCTTCTGCCGTCGTCTGTACAGTACTTTCAGAAACTGCACGGCTTTCTTTTTCCTTCTCCTGTACGGTACTTTCAGGAACAGGTGTTTTCTGCCAACAGGAAATATCTGTCAATGTTTTCTTCTTTCCGTCAGTATCATCAACGGCACCGATGGTCTTCCGAATATCCGTCAATGTGCTGTCTGTATTATTCTCTGTATGACTTTCTGCCTTATGTATGGGGGGAGCGGTTACTGTTTCGGAAATCATTTCTGTCCCACCGAAAACACATTTTGATGGTATAAAAATTTCAGGTTCAGCAACATCCTCCCGAACAGCATACCTGGCGGTGTTTTCTTTTTGAACAACAGCTGACAGCGTTTTCTGTACCATCGGCTGACTCTCTGTTTTTTCTTCCCCGCTTTCGTCAAAACGGAAAGCTTTTTTTCTGACAACAGGATTGACCGCTACATTATCCAGATGAATTTCTTTCGGTCTGTCAGACTGAAGCAATGCTGTCTTTGTTCCGTGGTAGACAACATCGAAAACAGGTCTTTCATTGATGAACCTGACCTCGGTTTTTGACGGGTGTACGTTGACATCAATACTTTCCAGCGGTAAGGTAATGTGCAGTACGCAGGACGGTATTTTTCCGACCATGATTTTTCCTTTGTAAGCTTCTTCCAGTGCCTTTCCCGCTGTGACGGATTTGACATATCTTCCGTTAATGAAAAAATTCTGCATATTTCTGTTGGCTCTGCCGAATTCGGGTCTGGTAATATATCCCCGTATGCTGACACCATTGAAAGAATATTCCATCGGAATTAACTTGCTGACAAATTCTTTACCGTATACCGCATAGATAGCTGATTTCAGTTTTTTATCTCCGGGCGTTCTCAGCACCTGTTTTCCATCACGAATGAACGTAAAGGCTATTTCACTGTGCGACATCGCCAGTTTGTCAATAATATTGGCAATGGCATTGCCCTCTGCAACATCTTTCTTCAAAAATTTCATTCTTGCCGGAACATTATAAAAAATATCCCTGACAATAACTGTCGTTCCCTGCGGACAACCTGCTTCTTCATATGTTTTTTCTTCACTTGCTTCAATTTCATACAGCGTTCCCGTATCTTCGTCTTTGTGTCGGGTTATCATCTGTACTTTCGCAACGGCACATATCGATGCCAGTGCTTCTCCTCGGAACCCTAATGTAGCAATACTGTCCAGATCATTTGCCTGACATACTTTGCTTGTCGCATGACGTAAAAAGGCTTTTGGTACGTCTTCTCTGGTAATGCCCATACCATTATCAGTAATTCGGATATATTTTACACCACCGTTCTTGATTTCAACGGTGATTGCCGTTGCTCCTGCGTCAATGGAATTTTCTGTCAGTTCTTTGATGACTGACGACGGTCTTTCCACCACTTCCCCTGCTGCTATCAGTTCTGCTATACTCTTATCCAGTATATTGATTATGCCCATAAATCTATCACCTTTTCAACACGAATTTCTTATCTGCTCTCCTGAGAAAACACATTCGCCTCTGTTTTATAGATTTTTACTGTTCTTTCCATTTTTCCCTGTGCTTTCTTTTCTCCGACAAATTCCAGCGTTGACAAAAATTGGTGAAATTCTTCTTTCTGACCAATTTCCATATAATTGATTTCGCTTTCTGAGAAAATAATATAGGCTTCTTTCAAATTTTCCGCCTTGAAGTTGTCATCATATTTCAATGAAAGCAACGGTACTAATGCCATCGATTCTTTTTTAAAATCAACGGTTCCTATCCTGATATTTCCCCCTGAATAAACATAAACCGAACTATCTGTATTCCATATCCCACCCAGATAAACATATCTGATATTTTTCTGCAAAAATTCCTGTGTCAGTTCATGATAAAACTGATTTCTGTCATGATGTTTCATAAAGTCATTATAAAAATTAGTATAGTAATTTCCCAATCCTGTCAGCAAAAGACACATCAGCAAGAATCCCTTCAGAATTCTTACTTTCTTCCCGAAAGAAAAAAAATAGCTCACACTCAGAACTACCAGAATATACCACACAAAATAATAGATTGGTCGGTTGTTAAAACAAAATACACCAACTACAAAAACCAGAAACACACTTATCGCACAACAGCTTATTGCCATTGCCAACGGTGATGTATTCTTTTTCCACAGAATATGTAACACAGCCACTATTACGCTTAAAATACTCAGCAACACTCCGGCAAAAATGATAATAAAGATTTTCTCCCATTGAATATAGTCAAAAAAACACAGTCCTGTAATTTCATAAAAATTGTGTAGTTCAGCTTTCAGTTTTTCCCACAGCTGAGAGGGGTCTGTGCGAAATTGAAGGTCAGTAATAACTTTGTAGGTACTAACATTCATCACTTTTATCAGTATTTTGATAACTATAATGCCCATGCCATTTCCTGCCAATACACTTATCGGAAACAACAATGTTCTTTTCTGTCTTTCTTTAAGAAATATCAAAAAGGAAACCAAAAGAAATGGTATCACAAAAATCAGCGTCTGCCGTAAACTCTGCATACCTAAAGCAAAGTTCATCAACACAGCAACAGCAATCCACCACTTCGACAAACGACGATGTGTATATATTCTGAAAAATACCCCCAATGTCACAAAGATATCCAGCACATAACAGGAATAATAACTGCACATCGTATATAACAGTTGAAAACCATAACCATACCCACAAGCACCTGTTCCGAAAAGCATTGCCCCCGACAATACAAATAGTCCGACAAATAATGGCTTTCGGGAAACAAACGGTTTGAAACACCACAGATAGCTTGTATAGATACCTACTGTCATCATACTTGATGCCAGTGCCATTGCATAAAAACTGTTTCCGATAAACTGGTAAAAAAACGAACACAAAACAGGTGTCGCAATAATATAATACTGGTTGCCGAATGTCCAGCCTTCAGGAAACAGCGTTTTGCCATCTGCCATCAGTTCTGCGACAAATGCATCAGCATACATATCTGGATTATACCATGTTTTTCCTATCACAAAGTTAGCAAAAAGGCAACTCACAAAATAGACAGCTGTTCCCACTATAAATAAGCTCAGCCAATATTTGATTACCACTTCTTTTATTCCAGCAACAAGTCTTTTTATCATATCTGATTCCTTTCTTTTCTTTGTGTGACTACTTTATATAATGATAAATAAGCAAATTGAAACAATGACACCAACCATTGTCAATCCGAACACAGTGCAACATCTCTTTTAAAACCGCTCACAGCGTTCAGGGTAACAAACATTGTATCGGTATGATGCCTTATCACGAAATCACTTATTGGCAACTCTGTAAAAAACATCACCCTGTGGATTGATTGCCAAATGTCCAGTCATCAGGAAACAAAGTCATCTTTTCTGCCATAAGTTGTGAAAAAATACATCAGAATACATATCTACATCATACCATGGCTTGCCTATCCTATTGATAACCACACAACTAATAAAATACAAAAACGTACCGCCTAAAAATATCCAGTACTGCTCAATCTTTTTTTATCTGATATAAGATTGTTTTCTTCATCAGTTCACTGACCCTTTCTCGTTTATAGAAATCACTTACAGATTATTTGCTTTGGCTTTCAGACTGTAAAGCATATTGATAGCTTGCAACGGGGTAAGCGTATCCAGATTTACTGCTTTCAATTCAGCAATAAGCTCATTC
>CACYBZ010000304.1 GCA_902772795.1 uncultured Ruminococcus sp.
CCTGAAAGGGGAGGTGTCCGACAGGACGGAGGGGTAAATAAAACTATTGCACTACTTGTTATGACTTATGTTAGTGCATATGGGGCGTTGCCCCTCGAGACCCTACCCGCTTTTTGAAAAAAGCGGGGCAAAAACTTTTGGTCAAACCGACATTCTGTTAAAGAAAAAACTACACGTTTTTTATGACGAAAACGTGTAGTTTTATTATCTGCAATGTATTATTAACCACTGTAAGAATAATTGGGAGCTTCCTTAGTAATGCTGATATCGTGGGGATGACTTTCTTTCAGACCTGCACCCGTAATTCTGACAAACTGTGCTTTCTCATGCAATTCGTCAATATTACGGCAACCTGTGTAACCCATACCTGCACGCAGTCCGCCGACCATCTGATAAATTGTGTCAGACAACATTCCCTTGTAAGGAACTCTGCCCTCAACGCCCTCGGGAACAAACTTTTTAAATCCACTCTGGAAATATCTGTCCTGACTGCCTTTGCCCATTGCTCCAAGACTGCCCATACCACGGTAAACCTTGAACTGTCTGCCCTGATAGATTTCGCTTTCTCCTGGGGATTCCTCGCAACCTGCCACCAGAGAACCAATCATTACGGTATTACCACCTGCAGCAAGGGCTTTGACGATGTCACCGGAATACTTGATACCGCCATCAGCAATTATCGGAATACCATACTCTGCGGCTACACAAGCGGCATCATAGATAGCGGTAATCTGCGGAACACCTATTCCTGCCACTACTCTTGTTGTACAGATAGAACCAGGGCCTATACCAACCTTTACTGCATCAGCACCGGCTTCAATCAAGGCTCTGGTAGCGTCTGCTGTTGCCACGTTACCAGCGATAAGCTGTACATCGGGGAAAGCTGTCTTGACTCGTCTGACAGCGTTAATGACATTTCTGTTGTGACCATGTGCTGAGTCAAGAACAAGAACGTCAACCTGAGATTTTACCAGTTCAGATACTCTTTCCAGAACATCAGCAGTTGCTCCTATTGCTGCACCGCACAGCAGTCTGCCGTTGTTATCTCTTGCGGAATGAGGATACTGCATCAGATTTTCAATGTCTTTAATGGTAATAAGACCTTTCAGCATACCGTTATCATCAACGATAGGAAGCTTTTCGATTTTATGCTGTCTTAACAATTCCTGTGCCTGTTTCATATCTGTTCCGACAGGTGCAGTAATCAACTGTTCGTAAGTCATGACATTCTTGATTTGCTGACCGTAATCAGCGTCAGTCATGAAACGTAAGTCCCTGTTGGTGATGATACCGACCAGTTTACCGTTTTCGCATATCGGTACACCTGAAATTTTATACTTTGCCATAAGGTGATTGGCATCACTGACAAGATGTTCAGGGGAAAGGAAAAAAGGATTGGCAATAACACCGTTTTCTGAACGCTTTACTCTGTCTACCTGGTCAGCCTGAGTTTCAATGGACATATTCTTATGGATAATACCGATTCCGCCCTCTCTGGCGATAGCAATAGCCATTCTGGTTTCTGTTACGGTATCCATAGCCGCTGTAATAAGTGGGGTATTGAGTGTGATTTTTTTGGTAAGTCTTGCCGAAATATCCACGTTGGCGGGTTCAACGCTTGACTCTCCCGGAATTAACAGTACATCATCGAAGGTGAGTGCCTCTTTACAAAATTTTTCCTGATAATTTCTGTTTATCATTTTTGCAATTCCTCCTTATTCTTTCGGTCAACACACGATAAAATATTTTTGGTTATTATGTCGATTATATCTGTTTAAGTGAGCTTTGTCAAGACAAAAATCTGACATTATCTCAGAAAAGCATACCATTTTTCAGGGACGGATTTTTTCAAGATAATAGATACCGTTATGTTTTTCCATAGAATAACCATAATGCTGACATTCTTTCGTAATATCAGTGATTCCCAGAGCAGAAACAGCATATTCAGGAAGATAAATATAATCCGCTTTGTTTTCAGGATTGAGGCGATAATATTCTTGCAGTCTTTGATAAGAACTTTCTCTGATACCTGATGCCCATGACGAATAAGAACCGCAGGGAAACGCATACAGATACAGATATCCCCACGTTCTGATATCCACAATAACAATTCTTCCTGGCTTTTTATTCTGATAATAGGAAAGATTTTCATAAAATGTATCATAGTCACGACGTTCTGCCAAAGAAGTGTGAATCCCTTTGGCAGGCCCTTTTTCTATCTTGCAAATCATATTGCTTCTTTCATTACCATACGGAAAATGATTGACTTTTATCGAAAACTGAAAAAGACTTTGTACACATAAAGCTAACACACAAAACCACAGACAAACTCTCTGTCCTGCTTTCCTGAACGATACAGAATTTTCTTTTTCTGCCAAAAGCTCTTGCAGAAAAAGAAAAATAAAAATGATTCCTGCTATATCTGATACCGCCATAGCCATGAAAATAACCGTATACAACTGATTCGATGAAAAATGTACGGCGAAGGAATAAAGCAGACCTGATACAAAAATGCAATAAAACAATGGCTTTGGCTTATGTTCACACAAAAGATAAGACGTAAGTCCCATAAACATTATCGGTAACATCACAGCAGTAAAATACATTCCGATAAGATGGGGATACATCAGAATAAATGTCACAAGTGTAATAACTGCACTCACCGAAAAATACACTGCACGATGACGATTTCTCTGTTTATCAAACAACATTGCCAAAACAGTCAGAAAATAAGCAAAGAAACAAAAATAAATATATCCGCAACAAAACAGAATGGCTAAAAAATAATCAATGATTTTTTGAATAAAAGAACTCTGGATATGTTCAGGATCACCGAAAAGAACTGACGGAAAATTATTCAGAAAACCTGCTGTTCCTGCTTTCACAAAAACAAACGTCAGAAAAACAATGGCACACCCTACTGTTCCTGCCGTTATCCAACAAAATGTTTTTCGTTCAAACAAATAGGTAAAAATAACGGTACTATGAAACGTTCGGACTTTAGCTTTATCCAGAAAATATCTTACAAGTACAAATACAACGTATACGACATACACTATTGCGATATAAGGACATGACAGAACCGCAAAAGACAAAAACACTCCGCTGAACAACAACGGAATTTTCCGCTGTCGTTCCTCAGTTGCCAGAAGAGTTCCCGCTATCACCAGACTGTCCATAGCTGTGGCATTATAACTGAACGTACACAGCGGATATAATTCAAACAGATAATACAGCAATACCGCAATAATCGTTGCATAGCCATATCTTTTCAACCGACAATATGCCAATATTCCTACTGCCGTATGGCAACACAGATAAACAATTCTCATTGCCAACAATATACCATCTGTCGAACGGAAAATCAGCATATAAAGATAAATAAAAGGTATTCTTAACACCGCAGAAAGTTGAGACAAATGCCATTCATCTTTAAACAGTGCATCTCCCTGTAACAATCTTTCGGATATTGTAAAATAAAAAGGTTCGTCAC
>CACYBZ010000305.1 GCA_902772795.1 uncultured Ruminococcus sp.
CCGGTAACCGTCAATGAACCGTCCGTAAAAGATACCATTGACGTTCTTGGCGGTGTAAAGAGTTATTATGAGAAACATCATCGTGTAGCAGTTCCCGAACAGATTGTCAGAAGAGCAGTTGTATTGTCGGAGCGTTACATCACCGACCGTTTTTTACCTGACAAGGCGATTGACTTGCTTGACGAAGCCTGTGCCTGTGCGGCATTGAAGTGCAAGGCAATGGAACAGTATGACAATCTCAATGATGAACTGCGTTATCTGAATACCAGAGAAGAAGAACTGACAGAAAATCAGGACGTTATTGATTATGAGGCAGTAGCGAAAATCAAAGCAGAGAAAGCCAGAGTCAAAGATGAAATCAAGGCAGTAGAGGGAGAAGCATTAGGTACCGTTGTCACAGAAAAGGATTTGGCACAGGTCATTGAACTCTGGACGGGAATTCCTGCACAGAGGGTGGCAGAAAATGAACTGAACAAACTCTCAGGGCTGGAAGAAGCCATGAAAAAGCACATCATCGGACAGGACGAGGCAGTCCATGCCATTGCCAAGGCGGTAAGACGTAGCCGAGTACAGATCAGTCCGAGAAGACGACCTGCATCATTTATTTTTGTGGGGCCTACGGGCGTAGGAAAAACAGAACTGGTAAAAGTTCTTGCCGAAGAACTCTTTGATACACCCGAAACGCTGATAAGACTGGATATGTCGGAGTATATGGAGAAACACGCAGTGTCCAAGATTATTGGTTCACCTCCGGGTTATGTAGGCTATGACGAAGCAGGACAGGTAACGGAAAAAGTCAGAAGAAAGCCGTATTCCGTACTGCTTTTCGATGAAATTGAAAAAGCACACCCCGATGTACTCAATATTTTGTTGCAGATTCTTGACGAAGGAAAGCTGACAGACGCTCATGGCAGAGTTGTCAATTTTGAAAACACCGTGATTGTCATGACATCGAATGCAGGCAGTAACAGAAATGAATTCGCTCTGGGATTCGGCAGGACGCAGGAAGAAGCTGACAAGGAAAAGGTCATGAAAGCCCTCAAGGAATTTTTAAGACCTGAATTTCTTGCCAGAGTAGATGATATTGTGATATTCAGAAGTCTGGATAAAGAGGCGTTCAAAGGTATTGCGAAACTGGTGCTTGATGAATATGTGGAGTCACTCAGCGAAAAGGGCATTACGTTCACTTATGACGACAAATCCACAGAAATTATTGCTGAAAAATCCACAGGCGGTAACAGCGGAGCAAGAGATATCCGCAATTATATCCGTCATCATGTGGAAGATAAAATTGCCGGTGAAATTATCGCCGAGGGTGAGGGAATGATATCTGCCGTTGCACTGACAGCGGAAAATGACGAACTTGTCATCAGAACTACCTGACCGTTTTCAGAAAAAACAGACAACAGAAAGCCTCCGCTTATCATTAATAAACGGAGGCTTTCTACTAATACACTATCAACCTTTTACCTTTTACATTCACGCACAGAAAGCACAACCGACAAACGCACAGTGATTATGCTTTCCGTGTGGATTTCATATACAACTTTCCAAATTAACCGAAAACTTTACTACGATGTCTATTATAACCGATTCGTCATCAAAAAGATATACTGATGTAAAAAAAAGACATTTTATGTAAAAAATAAACATTTTGGCTAAGAAACATTCTTAATGTAAAAAAGGTGATTTTATGCTGATAACGATTTGTGACGATAATGTTGTTATCACGGAATTTATCAAAGATATCACTTTAAAGCATTTTCCGAAAACGGAAGTGATGACTTTTGTTTCAGGAAAGAAAATGGTAGAGTACATCATCAGAGAAAGAATTCCTGATATTATTATTTCAGATATCTGTATTGGGGACGAGGACGGCATTGAAGAACTGAAACAGGTTCGTGACCGTCTGCAATATGCACGAATTATTTTTATTACGGGCTTTTTTGACCGCTGTCAGGATATATTTATCAATTTCAATCCCTACGGACTGCTGACGAAACCCATTCAAGAAAAAAAACTGTTATATTACCTGAATAAAATTATGACAGAAGAAGAACTGTCAGAGGATTTTTATGTTTATTTTCGGGGCAACAAATTCAGAATTTCGGGACGTGACGTGATTTTTATCGAGAGTGTGGGGAGAAAGGTAATCTATCACACCAGGAACAACGATTTTGAAGAATATATCAAGCTTGACGAGGTGATGAAAAAGGTAAAACAGCACTTTCTGCGATGCCACAAAAGCTATGTGGTGAATCTGAACTATGTTACCGAACATTCTGCCAAATATTTTACGCTGAAAAACGGCAGTGTGGTTCCCATCAGCCGAAACTATGCCAAAGAGTCCAAAGCCAGATATCTGGCTTATATGGCGGATACGTTATAATATACAAAGAAAGGATTGAATAATGCACTCTTTATTTCATTCCGAGAATTATCTTCCACAGCAGATGGTCATATACATTCTGATATTTGTTGTCAGTTCAATTGCCACAACTTTCATTCTGGAAAACAGGTTCAACAGCAGAAAAAAAACATTTATCCTCAGTATTGTCATTATGTATGTGGGACTGTTTCCCAAGCACTTCGACAATTTGCCCATGTGGACAAATCAGTTAATACTTACTTCGTTTTTTTTCAGCAATATTCTGTTATATAAAGACAGACTTCGTACCAAAATACTGGCA
>CACYBZ010000306.1 GCA_902772795.1 uncultured Ruminococcus sp.
CCCGACAATCTCAACATACCCGACAATCCCGAAAACACAGACGAGGAACTCAGGGACGGTATCTATACCGCTGACGAAATCAAAACCATGAAAGAAACCGCTGAACAACAGAAAACGGATATCACCATGCGGAAAAAGAATATAGAAGTCGAATTAAAAAATACCCGCAATATGCTGAAATCGGGCAGTGAAACCGCTGTAATTGACGGAACGGTCACTTTTGTGGCAAGTTCGGATAAACAGGCGGAAAAACTGGGCTATTATATGATGATTGCCAATGAAAATTCGACATCGGTTGTCACACAGCTTCCTGAAAAAGACCTGGCTAAAATTTCCGTGGGAACAAAAGCTGACATTAATTATCAGACAACAGATGAAAACGGTACTATGCAGAATTTTACCTGTAAGGCTACTGTCACCGATATTTCCGATGAACTGTCGGATAATGTCAGTGAAAATAACCTGAATCTGCAAGACGGATACGATGATGACAATTTCCATGATGTCACACTGATTCTGGAAAAAGGTATCCGTGTCAACGAAGACAACGACCTGGATATTACGTTCCAACCACTGGAAAATATGAATGACAAGAGTGTCTATCTTCCCTCGTATTTCATAAGAAGTGAGGGAAAGAAAAAATACGTCCTTTGGGCAAATGCACAGGATATTCTGGAAAAACGATACATAGAAGTCGGTCAGACGGGCGATATATTCGAAATCACTTCGGGACTGTCCAGAACAGACAGAATTGCCCTGCCATACGGCAAAGCGGTGGAAGGTGCTTCGACCATCACCGTAAACTATGAACTTATTGAATCCAACAATACATTCGGACTATTCTAAAAAAGGAGCGGAAACATTATGATAGAAAACATACGGCTATCTTTCAAAGGAATTTTTTCTCATAAAATGCGTTCCTTTCTGACGATGCTGGGCATTATTATCGGAATAGGGTCGATTATTGCGATTATTTCCATTATCAACGGTGTCAGTAATGAAATGAAAAACGCCATACTGGGAGCAGGAAACAGCAGTTATCTTGTCAAATTAGCCCCGAAAAAAGAAACACCCGAAGATATGGGCTATGCACAAAATTACAGTGTATCCATGGAAGGCCCTGCCGAGGGCGTAAACCCCATATCCAAAACCCTGACAGATACCATTGAACAGGCAGACGGCGTGGACAAAGTAACCGTTACCTATGTTACCAACGCTTCACTGTTGTATAATGATGGAATTTTCTCCCTGGGAGAAATCTACGGTGTGGAAAAAAATTTCTTTGACGTTACCGAAAGACATCTTGTCTGCGGAAGACTTCTGGTGAACAGGGATTATCAGCAGAGAAACCATGTGGCGGTTATTGACAAAACTACCGCAGAAATCTTTTTCAAAACCCCTAACAATGCCATCGGTAAGAATTTTCAGGTCGGTAATGAAATCATGGTCGTTGTCGGCGTGACAGATATCAGACATAATTATGAAAAAATCAATTCTGTCTGGGACTACCTGAGTTCAGAAAAATATACCCATCTTCCTGCTGTAATCGTTCCGTCCGTAGTATGGAATGATGCCATGTTCTTCGATGATGTCCAGACTGTCATAATCAAGGCAACCGATTCGGAATCGGTAATCAGTGTAGCAGAAAATGTTGCGGATATTATCAACTCTTCCTCAGCTGTCTGCAATTCCCAGTTGAAATATCAGTCGGACGAGTTACTGAAAGCTACACAGAGTATGGAAAGTGTAACAACGGCTATTTCTGCTCTGTTTGCCGGTATTGCGGGTATTTCCCTGCTTGTCGGCGGTATCGGTGTCATGAATATCATGTTGGTTTCCGTAACCGAACGTACAAGGGAAATCGGACTTAAAAAGGCTCTGGGAGCAAAAAGAAGTCAGATTCTGTTGCAGTTTCTGACAGAAGCCATTGTCCTGACAGGTATCGGCGGTATTTTCGGCGTTCTTCTGGGTGTGATTATGGGGCAGATTGTCGGTCTGATATTCTCTATAACCATGTCGGTAAGTCTGCTTTCCATTGTCATTTCAGTAGGATTTTCCATGTTAATCGGTATTATCTTTGGTATTGTTCCGTCCATCAATGCTTCCAGACTTGACCCTATCGTCGCTTTACGCTACGAATAACCTCTATTGACAGAAAGAAGTGGTTTTCTATGATGACACGACAAAAAACGATGCTCTCCCTGATAAGTAATCTGCTGATACTTGTACTTACTGTCGGGGTAGTCATTTCCTACTTTTTCACTGAACCTAATGTACTGATTCAGAACGGTTTTGATTCTTTCCGCTACTTTACCACCGATTCCAATGTACTTGTGGCGATTGTCGCCATATTTGTGGCAATCGGCGATATCCGTATACTCAGCGGAAAAACAGATACCCTCCCCAAAAAAGTAATCCTGCTGAAATTCGTCGGAACAGCTTGTGTTACACTGACTATGACGGCAACTGTCGGTTTTCTTATGCCCGTATACGGTCTGTTTGTCATTCAGGGAAGTCTGATAATTGTCCATGTGATTACTCCGCTTCTGGCATTATGTTCCTTTGTTCTCTGGGAAAATATATACCGTATCAGTATTCCGAAATCTTTTCTGGGCAGTATTCCGATGATGATATACGGTATTGTCTACGGTATAGAAGTCGCCATTATCGGTGAGGCAAACGGTGGCTGGAAAGATTTTTATGCCTATAACCGTGACGGTCACTGGTTACTTTCTACCGTTCTGATGACAACAGGGTGTTTTGTGATTGCTGTCCTCACCGCAGTAATCCATAATCTTGCCGTGAAATATTCCGAAAAGAAAAATCATTCCGATAACCAATAAAACTGACATCATAAAAAACTAGTAATATTTCATAAAAATACCTCATAAAATTCCTCATTACGGTAAATGGAATTTTTAGCTGAATGTGTTATAATATTAACTATACAACAGTATGAGTTTTGGTTATTCAATCCGTAAACGGATTTACATATTTTTTTGAAGGTGGTATTGATATGAAATTATCCAA
>CACYBZ010000307.1 GCA_902772795.1 uncultured Ruminococcus sp.
ACATATGGTATTTTATGAATAGTAGTAAAAATTCTTGACACTTATCACTGCCATAAGATATAATAAATTTGTAAAAATTTGTCTTAGAAAAGGTGTAGAAAATGATTTGTCCTCAGTGCAACAATAATCTTGCTGACGGTGTGTTTTACTGTCCGTATTGCCGAAAACCACTTTCAGAATTAACCGCCAATACCCAAGATACTCCCGGTGAAATTGATAACGGTTATACCACCACTCCCTCTAGCAAAAATGGCAGTGACTATTCCAACAATCCCAACAGACTGTATAATACTTACTCGGGCAACCCCAACACAAATAACAACGGCTATGCCAACAATCCCAACAGTTCCTATAACACTTACTCGGGCAATCCCAACGCCAATAACAATAGTTATCTCCATAACCGCATGAATAAACCTGTTTATCCGCCACATCTGCTCGCTGACAACCCTCCCCAGGAAGAAGAATATTTTCCGATGACCTGGTATAAAATTCTGACTTATTTTCTGCTACCGCTGGGAGCAGTTATGAATGTATACTATGGAAAAAAAATTCTTAGTGGTAATCAATTCCAGGAAATAAAAGACATAATTTATACTCTGTTTCCTTCTTTGAAAGTAGTGGATACTGCTGCCGGTGTTTTTTGTCTGTTTATGGCTGTTTGGGCAGGACTTACCTGCGTGTGGTTATGGCGAAAAAAGAAAGTCGCTCTGGTATCACTTTACGGATATTGTATTGTGAATTACGGTTCAACCATACTGCTGTATGTAGCTTATTGCTGTATTCTTCCCAGTGACCTCTTTAGTGCTCATAGATTCCTGTGGGAAATCTTACGCAGTGTTTTCATCGGCATATTCATGACTGTCGCCAATTACAAATATTTTCACAAACGCTGCAGTTTGTTTGTCAATTAACAGAAAATATACTTTTTAGCAACTCCCCGATGTGCAAACATCTGGGAGTTGCTTTGCTCAGATTAATCCTGCAAATCCGCTTCAGGAATATCATTTTCAAAATTATCACGTGCAAGGTCAGTATCAATTTCCTTGTAAAGTGCCGATATCGGCTTTTCGTGATGATACGGCGTGGAATGATATACCTTCTGTGACGGTGCGGTTGTTCCTGCAATAACAGGATTGACGGATACTTTACCATGTTTTGCCTTGCCCTGAATCTCGGGAACAGCAACTGTTTCGTTTTTCGCTTTTGTATGCGTTCTCTGCGGACGTTTCATACCTTGTTTTGCCATGTGTTTCACCTCTCAACTATATTGTGAGTGAAACATATGGTTTTATTCTTTGCTTATTATTCCGTAAGCTATTTTTCCTGCGTCACCTGACGACTGTGTACAAAAATCATCTGTTCCATTATGACAGACTTAACAATTTTTATTGACAATAATCCGAAAATCCATTATAATCAGGCTATCGGATAATTGGATTAATCGTTTACCATATATCCAGCAGTCCACTAAAATAATGCTCTTATAAAATTCTGTCAGATAAATCTATGCCGAAAAAGCCCGGTTCTATCCGACTTTTTCACTCAAAAAAACGATACAACATTACCAAAACATCGAGGAGGAAAATCATGAAAAGAATTTTATCTGCGGTGCTGACAACAACGATGATAATGACATTGTTTGTGGCGTGCGGAAAAGAACAGACACAAACAACACCAAAAACTGAAAATGACCAAAGTCAGTATACTACAGAACAAACAACAGCAGAAGCAACGCAAGAAGCAACACAAGAAACAACGCAAAAAGCAACACAAGAAGCAACAGAACAAACAACAGAAGAAAATATTGAAGTCGGCTATCACACCCTGTATTTTAAGGACAGTTCAAAAAGTACCAAAGCCGTAGCTACCTTTTTCAACAGCAACAGCGGTAAGAGTGAAGATGTGGAAATGAAAAAAATCAGCGACGATAAAGACTCTGTGACTTTCTCCTGTGAGGGGGACTGTTCTGTCTATAATATGGCTCACGTTGCCTACGGTGACAAACATACCACTGACTTCGCTTTCAACCAGTGTACCAGTGGCTGGTACAAAACAGAAAACGATTTTCTTCCCTACACAGAAGGAGAAAAAACAAGTACCTCCCCTGCCTTTGATGATGTCACGCTCACCTTTAAGGACTACGATAAGACGGTTCATATCTGGAAACCTGACGACTATGATACTGCATCTCAGGAAAAATATTCTACTATCTATGTTCTTGACGGTCAGATTCTGTCAGCGTTTGTTGTTGACCACGTCAAAGCCATGACATCAGTCACCAACAAAAAAGCAATCGTTGTAGCGGTTGACAACGTTTTCGCCCGTGATTACGAACTGGTTCCTAAAATCGGTGTTTCGGCAGATGAAAAAGCATTCGGTTCTGGAAATGCACCTGAGTATGACGGTCTGAGCGGTTTGGAATTTGCAGACTTTATTACCGATATGCTTGTTCCCTACGTACAACAACACTATAACGTCTATACTGACGCACGTCATACCTCTATTACCGGTGCTTCGCTCAGCGGACTGGAGTCCTTTTATATTGTCATGGAACACCCTGATATTTTCGGTACGCTCGGTGCATTGTCACCATCGTTCTGGGAATTTGACGACGCTACATGGCAAAAATATCTGAAAGACAAAAGCTTTTCCGACAATGCTCCGTTCCTTTATTTTTATACAGGGCCTGCCAAACTTGACACTGACCCTCATGTCACCGATATGTATAACCGTCTGAAAAAAATGAATTACCCCGAAAACAGACTGTTACTGCATTTCAACGAAAAAGGCTCTCATAACGGTCTTTACTGGTGCTGTATCTTTCCTGAATTTCTTACAGCGACGTTCTTTCAGCGTGTTCAACCACTGCAACAATGACAACTAAAACCGATAACAACAACCGCCCAAATTTATTTCAGCGGTTGTTTTCATTACCGTCTGAATTTCAGCATTAAAAGAACACAAAACTGATATAACAAACAAAAAAGTCCGAAAAACATCGGACTTTTTTTCTATACGTTCAGAAAAGACAAACCAAAATTTCGGTCAAGCCTCTTTAAAGGCTTGTGGGGTTCAGGGGCAAAGCCCCTGATGGGATTTTTAAGGGCAACGCCCTTAAACTTCTCTATTCTTCACTGTCGCCCTCGTTTTCTTCTTCCTCCTCTTCTTCTTCCTCTTCTTCCTCTTCGTTCTCGTCTTCGCTGTCTTCTTCCTCTTCGTATTCCGTACCCAATACCGTCGGTTCTGTCGGTACATTCTGGACTGTCAACGACTGTGTTGAAATTTCCTGTGTCGGCACTTCTGTGACTGCCTCTGTCATCGGCTGTGTTGTTGTGATACTTGCCGAATGGGTTGCCGTTTCCCCTACCAGATGATTCGGCTGGAAATATGACGCATTCCCTTTATTATCTGTTCTTCCCTCTATCAGATTGGAACAGTTCAGCCTGCCCACGTCTGCATCGGAAAGCTTATTCCGAATAATTGTCATCGCTGTCCTGAGCTTGTAATCAATGTATTCCGGCATACCCAGCACAATTCTGATACGGTCATTATAATTCAGTTCGATGTTGGACATATCCGACAAATCAATTTCCAGTATTCCCGTTACGCCGTTATGTTCCATACAGTTGGCAATTTCTTTGAGTACTTTCATTACCCTGTTGTCCTGAATTTTTACCTCATCACCGATTTTCGGTGTGATAGGATTACACCCGACAATATTCGGAATATCCAGTTCTCTTTTTACCACTTCTTCCAGCAGTTTTCCGCTTTTGCTGATAATATAAAACCTCGTACCGTCCTGCAAATAATATTCAGGCACTGCCTCCGTAACCTTGATTTTAATCGTGTTCGGCAAAGACGAAGTAATTTCCGCTTTCTCAATGTACGGATATGTTTCCTGTATTTTTCTTCCCACTGAAGATTTCGGCACAAGAAAGATATTTTCTCCGTAATGCAAATCACTGACATGGATAATATCCGCTTCCGCATATCTTGTATTGCCCTCTATGACAATCTCTTCACATTTGAAAAGCACCGTCATGGAAAGAATTCCCCCGACAAGCAGAGTGATTCCGAAAATAATTCCTGTAACTGCCAGATTCTTTAATTTCCGCTGTCTTTTACTCAGCGGTTTCTTGCCTGCGTTGAGTTCTTCCAGTAATTTACGGTTCTTTCGTTTACTTCTGATATTTTTCCCGATACCGATTTTTGTCGGGATTTCTTCTTCCTCCGAAAACAGTTCGTCAACCTTTTTGTTGAGCCGTTTCATACGCTCTCTTTTCCTGATTTTCGGGGGTTCGTCACGATAGGAATTGATTTTATTGAAGTCGTCCTGTTCGTCCCATGGTATATATTCGGGATTTTCAAAATAGTCTTCCGCCCTGTTCGTTCTCATGTTGATGTTTCCGCTGAGTGTACTGTTTTTAAAAAACGGTTCTTCCTCGTCGGGTGCCATTCTGTCACTGCGATAATTTCTGCCCGTCTGATAACTGCTTCTCCTTGATTTTCTGTCAGACTTTCCTCTTGTTCTTCTGTCATAATTATCCATTTTGCTTTCCCCTGACTTATATTTTCACTATATCTGCTCCTGCATTGCCCAGATATTCTTCTATTTTTTCATACCCTCTGTCTATGTACTGTCCGCCTTTGACCGTGGTCGTTCCGTATGCCCCCAGTCCTGCCACTATCAATGACGCTCCTCCCCGTAAATCTTTCGCTTCTACCACACTTCCCGACAGATGTTCCCTGTTTCCCTCTACTATCGCTACTTTTCCCTGTATGTCAATTTCCGCTCCCATACGGCAAAGTTCGTAGGCGTGTCGGTATCGGCTGTCAAAGATATTTTCCACAAATACAGATGTCCCCTCAGCAAAACAACACATCGCCATGAACGGTGCCTGTGTATCGGTCGGAAATCCCGGATACGGCATGGTTCTTATCAGACGCAGTTTTTTCAGGCAACCGTCCGATGAAACGGAAATCCCCTCACGGGTATATTCCACTTCGCAACCTGCCTGTTGTATAAGCGTCGTCACACTGTCCAGATGCGACTTGATAACCCCACGCAACAATACTTTTCCTCCGCTGACTGCCGTAGCCGCCATATAAGTGGCACACACAATCCTGTCGGGAATCACACTGTACTGTGTACCGCTCAGTGTATCCACACCTTCAATATAAATGATACTGTCCCCTGCTCCTGTGATTTTCGCACCGCAACGATTGAGAAAGTCTGCCAAATCCACAATTTCAGGTTCTCTGGCACAGTTGGTAATGACTGTCGTTCCCCTCGCCAGCACACCTGCCAGAATGATATTTTCTGTTGCCCCAACACTCGGAAATGACAGATTGATGTTCGCCGAATGTAACGGCATAACTGTTCTTCCCGTAATTTTTCCATGATTTTCCTCGACAATCATGCCCATCTGAGAAAGTGCATTCAGATGAATATCAATCGGTCTTGCTCCCAGTTCACAGCCTCCGGGGAGTGAAATTTCCGCATATCCCGTCCTTGCCAGAATCGCCCCCAGAAACATGACCGATGAACGCATTTCTCTCATGAGTTCGTCGGGAATGGCATAACCGTGCATATTCCTGCTGTTGACGGTAATGGTTGTTCCGTCACGCCGTACAACGCACCCCAGACAACGCAGAATTCTGACTGCCGTTTCCACGTCAGTAATATTCGGACAATGATGAAGAATGACTTCCGACTGACAAAGAACTGTTCCTGCAAGTATCGGCAGAATACTGTTTTTCGCCCCCTGTATGTCAATAACGCCGTTGAGTTTTCTTCTGCCGTTGATAACATATTCCGACAAGGCAATACACCCTTTCTTTGTATGCGGTTTTGCGTGGACGGGCAGACTGCTGTCAAATCCGTCAGGCTTTTCTGTCAATAGTTTATGTCAGAAAGTCTGATTTTGTGCCTAAATTTAAAAATGCCGTCTTGACGGCATCATACAACGGGTAAGCCTATGCAGAGCAATGTCATCAACCTAAGAGTTTAGAGTTAAAGGGTTGCACCCTTTAAAATCCTGCCAAGGGGACGTTGTCCCCTTGACCCCTACCCGCTTTTTGAAAAAAGCGGGGCAAA
>CACYBZ010000308.1 GCA_902772795.1 uncultured Ruminococcus sp.
CAAGGTGGAGGTAGCGAGTTCGAGCCTCGTCATCCGCTCCATTTTTTGCCACTCACAGTGTTGAGTGGCTTTTTTATATGTCAGAGAACAAAAAACCACCGCTGATTTTTCAGCGGTGGTTTTCATCATCAGATGGAAATATCCAAAGCAATATTATACAGTTCTTCATCAAAAACTCTCTCCATATTCAGAGCTTCGGTAATATCATAATCAACAATCTTGCCGTTATTCATTGCAACAACCCTGTTGCCTATTCCCTGATTAAGTAATTCAACGGCTTTATAACCCATGGCACTGGCAACCACTCTGTCACGCAATGTGGGCATACCGCCACGCTGAACGTGTCCCAAAACGGTAAGTCTTGTTTCTACACCTGTACGGCGTTCGATATATTTAGCAATATCCGCCGAATTGCCTACACCCTCGGCAACGATAACAATAAAATGTTTTTTGCCTGTTTTCTGTGTGGCAATCATACGGGGAATAACGTCTTTTTCAAGGTCAAATTTCTTTTCGGGAACAAGAATGGCGGTTGCTCCTACAGCAATACCTGTCTGTAAAGCGATATCTCCACAGCGTCTGCCCATTACCTCAATAACACTGCAACGGTCGTGAGATTGTGCGGTATCTCTGATACGGTCAATCATTTCCATAGCGGTGTTCATTGCTGTATCAAATCCTACTGTATATTCACTGCAGGCGATATCGTTATCAATCGTACCGGGAATACCTACACAAAGAATTCCTTGTCCTGTCAAATCTCTTGCTCCACGGAAAGACCCGTCACCGCCGATAACCACAACACCTACCACACCAAGTTCACGGCAGGTAGCGGCAGCTTTCTTTACGCCTTCGGGTGTATTGTATTCCTCACTTCTTGCTGTATAGAGAATGGTGCCGCCACGGTGGATAATATCCGAAACGGAACGGAGATTCATTTCAAATACATCACCGTTCAGAAGTCCGTTGTAACCACGGTGTACACCGATAACTCTCAAACCTTTACATAATGCTGCTCTTGCTACCGCACGGACTGCCGCATTCATACCCGGGGCATCTCCGCCACTGGTCAATACGGCTATTGCCTTTTTTTCTGACATTGTCATATCCTCCTGTTTGATAAAAATTGATAAAGTTGAGTTCTGAAAATCTTGAGATATTGTTCATCAACTTTAGTAAAACTATACAAAGTATATTATAATTGTATACGATAGAATTTGCAAGTGTTTTTTTGATTTACTTTCTTAACCCGTTATTTTGTCTGTCGGCAAAACATATTGCCCGACAGGTATTATTTTCAGAGTAGTCTTATTTCTTTTTGTTTTTTATTTTCAGCCTTTTGGAAAGATAGACAGTAAAATAAATACCGCCGTCTTTGACAGATGTTCTGATGTTCCCACCATGAAGCACAGCGATTTCTTTGGCAATAGAAAGCCCTATACCGTGTCCGCCTGTTTTTGATGTCCGTGAAGAGTCGGGACGGTAAAAGCGGTCAAAAAGTTTCTGACTGTCAAAATCACTTTCCAGTGTACAGGAGTTGAACACAGAAAGCACAGCGAATTTTTTTCCGTTGCGGAGATTTATCCTGAATTCGCCGTTTTCCGAAACATATTTTGACGCATTTTCGGTAAGTACCGAAACAAGACGTTTTATCTGTTCTTCGTTGGCATTGATAACAATGTCCTCTTCTATCTCGTAGGAACAGTGAACGTTTTTACTGTCAAAAATTTCCTGAAAATCTTCACTTACTTCCCGTACAGCATTGCTGATATTCAGCACGGCAAGTGTTGTCTGTCCGTCCAGTTCCTCCAGACGGCTGAGTGTAAGCAGTTCATTGATTAATGTATTCATACGATGGATTTGAAAAGAAATATTTTTACTCCATTCACTTTCCCCGTTTTTATATTCCAGTACTTCGGCATTGGCAGAAATAATGGCAAGCGGTGTTTTCAGTTCGTGACTTGCGTCGGTGATAAAGCGTTTCTGTTTACGGTTATTTTCTTCAAACGGCTTTATCATGTAGTTTGACAGCAGGGAAAATACCAGCATAATGACAATCATCAGCATGGCACTTACCGCACACAATATCTGCATATTGACGTGCAGATGTAAGATATCTTCCGAACAGTCTAAAAAAATGATATAGTTGTCATCAGTAATCCGATAACGAAAGTTGTCACAGTACCCGATTTGTGATTTCTGACGAAACGTATTTTTTGCCATGGTTTCTGCCATGGACTTATCCACAGAAGCAATATGTTCGACATTATAATCCGTTACGTTTTTCTTTTCATCAAAATAAACCAGAAAATACCGTGTCTGATATTGGGATTCATCGGTAATTTCAATAAAAAGCGGTTTGTCGTCAGAGTCCAGTTTTTCAAAGGTTTTTCTTTCGGGAACATAGCCGTCATAACTTTCAATGACAGAATTCATATTGTCGGCTTTCCGGGTGTTATAAATTTTTATAGAAATTCCTGTCCAGATGAGTGTTATGGTAAAGACAATCAGCAAAGTGGAAAATGCTGTAAGCAGAATTTTTCGTTTCAGTTTTTTCATAGACGCTTACTCTCCGAAACGGTAGCCGTTTTCCGTACTGGTGATATTTTCGGCAGAACGGATACGTTCCAGTTTATTCTGAAGATAAGCGACATAAAGCTGAGCAGCACTGTCATCTTTTTTATTGTTCCAGATAATGCGGTTAATATCGGAGGGCGTATAGCAGTTGTTTTTGTTTTTCATAAAGACAGAAAGCAATTCAATTTCGTGGTTACTCAGACGCAGACTGTCCGTATCGGATTTAAGTTCTCCGTTTGCGGTATCCAGTGTAATATTTCCGCTTCTGACAATAGAATGTCTGTATTCACCGGCACGGCGTATCATGGAATTCAGTCGGGCAACCAGTTCTTTCATGGCAAACGGCTTGCTTAGATAATCGTCTGCACCGTTGGCAAGTCCCTCAATACGGTCATTCACCGTACCTTTGGCAGTCAGCATGAGTACAGGAGTGAAAATTTCATTAAGACGCATATACTCCAGTACCTGTATACCGTCCATTATCGGCATCATGATATCTAAAACAACCGCATCAAAATATTCTTTCTGCACACTTTCCCATGCTTGTTTTCCGTCATAGACAGCGGTAACATCAAATCCCTCAATTTTGAGTATTTCCGTAACAGCACTGGAAAGTTGTTTTTCATCTTCGGCATATAATATTTTCATGGTTTATCTGTTCTCCTGTTTCTGAATTAATTCCCGTATTGTCTGCATGGTAAGGTCGGTAGAGGTCATTTCATCAGCACACCGTTTCAGTTCGCTGACAATCAGTTCTGTATCGGTGATATTTTTTTTGTATTTCAGCTGATGTTCCAGACTTGCCCAGCAGTCCATAGCAATCGTTCTCAGCTGAATTTCTGTTTCGATATGGTCAGTTTCTCCACATTCAAACGGTATGGAGAGAATAATATGTAGACTGCGGTAACCGTTTGGTTTGGCATTGGCAATATAGTCTTTTACGGCAACGACTTTCCATTTATCGCTTTGTCGAATTTTTTCCAGCATGGTATACACGTCTCCGACAAAGTGAAGAACAATTCTCAGTCCGATGATATCGGAAAGGTTTGTCAGACCGTTCTCAACTGTATCGTCAAATCCACGCATTTTCAGTTTTTCACGCATACTTTCGGCACTTTTTATCCGACTTTTGACGTGTTCAGCCAATGCCGTTTCGGAATTTGTGCTGATACTGTCTAAAATAGTCTTGATTTCCGCCATCAGCATTTTTTCTTTTTCGATAAGCAACGGCAGATATTTACCATAAAATTTTCTGTCTTGTTCTGTCATAGCGTTTTCCTTTCTTGCACAATATTATCCGTTCAAGGTTCAAGGGCATTGCCCTTGAAAATCCCACCAAAGGCTCTGCCTTTGGAAACCGCCACTTTTTTGAAAAAAAGTGGACAAAAAACTTTTCAGACTCACTTCGTTCGGGATTGATTATCAAAATTTCAGCGATGACACGCAAAAGTTTTTGCCCCGCTTTTTCCAAAAAGCGGGTAGGGGTCAAGGGGACAACG